>CAJQKF010000150.1 GCA_905478855.1 uncultured Gammaproteobacteria bacterium | reverse complement strand
GTTACAATCGACCATGGACCGATTGAACCATCGACCCAGAAAGACGCTGAACTATAGAACGCCTCATGAGGCGTTCTATAGTTCAAAAGAAACCTTGACGGTTGCACTTAAGACTTGAACCCGGGACAGGTATTCCCATGAAAGAAGCCGCAAAAAATGCGGCCTCTTAAGTTAATACTGAATATATATCAGGGTATTAAATTATATGACAACGTACCAGAAGACAATAAACTATTATCACCAATATCCCGAATTTCAAATGTACCAGTCAATGTGGTGCAACCGATTGTGGCATTGTGGAAAACTTTTGCATCTTCAATCGCTTTCGTCCAACTCAATGCGTTACCGGCTCGTGCCCAGTTTATGGCAGTATTTCCACCTTCATTGGCTGTATTATCAGCAAAGAATGAAAGATTAAAGTTTAAAACTGTATCACTAGCATTAAAAGATTCGGTGCCCACCCAATTACTGCCTGCGATCGCTGGAGTTGTACAACTTCCTCCACTATCGGATCCCCCGCCACCGCAAGATATCAAGAAAAAAATCACCAGCGAAATAATACCGACCTGCATTTTCATATGTATTTCTCCATCGTAAATGGTAAACGATTTGAAATACTATCACTTAATTTTACTTATGAATATGTCTTCATAAATCATGATTAAGTCCACAGTTAGGTGGATCAATCACTTTACATGAGCGCGACTGAACAGCCTATTTCAACTGTTGCTCTTAACGTACCCTACAAATTTCCCAATTCGCATAATTTCTACATCGCTTGCCCTAAAATAGCATTTTTACTTACCCAAATTGGTGATCTATTGATAGCCCACTATAGAGGGAAAAACCAATAACTATCGAAATTAACCCATATATTTTTATCGGTATTTACTGAAACCTATAAGTTATTAACTATAATCTGAGTAGGAGTAATTGATTGTATAGAAGGCCATGCCCAGCGGAAAATGAAACACATACCTACATTTTTAGCGTTACAACTGAAGGCACTAACAAGCCAAAGCTCAATATAAGCGCAATTTCAGACAGTAGGTAAGCAGACCCTATAACTACGATGGACTACCTAACCGCGACGAATAGTAGAACCAGCAAAGCCAATTTGTATTCTATACACCGGCTTTTCTTGATTATGAATTCTTCCGGTACTTGAATCAAATCGTTCAGGAATATACTGCATCTGCTTATCAATAGTTACTTGGAAACCACGTTCTGAGAACACATCAATAAGCATTGCAAGGGATTGCTGCTTTTGAAAAATTTCATTTTCTGTGGAAATCCTCGCCGTACCAGAAAAGGCATGACGCGAAATTATTGGAATGAATTCTGTTTTAATGATTTGTACCACATCATTAAATAACTCTGGGTGATTAATTTCGTAACTATCTAAACGCTTAACTAACTCCTGGCGGGCATGCAGAGTAATCTCATACGCAATAGGTAATGGACTTAAGCGGTCGTGGGTTTGCGGATCCAGCTCGAGTGAACTTTGATATCGAAGCTCTTTATAAACATTTGCTTCTACTTCATCAATCGGCCCCTCAGCATTAATGAAGTGGTAATGGTAAATTTCCTTTAGCGATTGAAGCGCATCCCATGTTTGCTCTTTAAATACTTGGTAGCGTTTGGTGGCGCTGGCAATTTCAATGTCAGTTTCACGTATTTCAAGGGTTTTGCCGATACCGGTTTCTTTGACCTTAGCATTGTGAGCAATGATCTCCTCGCCCCGAAGAAGTTGGCGCTCTACACTGGTTTTCTCAGTTACGAACAACACCATCGCATGCACGATAGGACGTCTAAAATTAATTGCTAAAGAGGTATTTGAATACTCGGTATAGAGTTGGTTGATTCTATCAACCAACATCTTTAAACACTCTACTTGAACACGGGTACGTGGAAAACCATCAAGCAGAGCACCGTCGCGATACTCTTTCTTTAGTAATTCACGGAAAATAATACCCACAACATCTTTGTCGCCGACTAGCTGGCCCGAATCGATTTTTGCCCTTGCCTCAGGAGATTTGAGCAAACTACTCACGACAATAGGTGCACAAGTTAAACCCCGCGCGTTTAATATGTAGTTAGTTTGAGTACCTTTACCTGAACCGGGTGCACCACCTAAAAGAATCAGCTCTTTTGGAAAAAGTAAGTGCTCGTAACCATATTCTGTAACGAGTGATTCCCATACGGTGCTAAAGATAACTTGCGCATCTTTGACTTCCAAAATGGTCGGTTGGACAGGGGTTGTTTGCTCAGCGCTCGCGTCGTTCATAAGTGCGGTGTAAAGATGGACAAAAATGAGTTTCGATAATCCGGCGATTCTAATACAAAACGTACTCGCATTGCGCAATTAATTCAGTTAATTGCGTCATGAATTTATTTATGAGTAAGCACCTGATCAGATTTGAACAACCAATATGTGTTGCCAATAGTCGTTTCTTGGGAGCGGGGAGGAACGTATCGAAACAATCATACCGACCGGAATTCAATCAAATTATCAGGCCATTTCACCTCTGAAACACGTGTTGACCACTCAAGCGATGTCAATCTCGCCCCAAAACCCAGTAACCACCGGACTTATGCGCTGTAATTCCTAATCTGCTATTTTCACGAATTCGGCAGATATAGCCTGCCATTTTGCTAACCAACAGCGGCTAAATCGATCAGAATTTTACCCGCTCTTGCCATGCATCGAAGAAATCCCTATAGTCCGCCTCCCCACTCGCTTTACACTAGGAAAATTTCGTTGATTTCTACCGCAAACCTGACCATGCAATTTGGCGCTAAGCCATTGTTTGAAAATATCTCTGTAAAATTTGGCGATGGCAATCGGTATGGATTAATCGGTGCAAACGGGTGTGGAAAATCTACATTCATGAAGATTTTGAGCGGCACTCTGGAAGCGAGTGCCGGCAATGTATCGATAGCGCCAAACCTTCGGGTTGGCGAATTGAGCCAGGATCAGTTTGCCTTCGAAAAATTTACCGTTGTTGATACGGTGATTATGGGTCATGACGAACTGTGGCAAATTAAGCATGAGCGCGAGCGCATATACGACCTACCTGAGATCTCCGATGAAGACGGCATGAAAGTTGCGGAGCTAGAGTCAAGATTTGCCGAACTGGACGGTTACAGCGCAGAAAGTCGGGCTGGAGAAATTCTGCTTGGCGCTGGCATTTCCCAGGATCAGCACTATGGACCCATGAGTGAAGTTGCACCGGGCTGGAAATTACGGGTATTACTGGCTCAAGCATTGTTTTCGAATCCAGATATTTTGTTGTTAGATGAACCAACCAACAATTTGGATATTGATACAATTCGTTGGCTAGAAGGCATACTAACCACGCATAAAAGCACTATGATTATCATTTCCCATGATCGTCACTTCTTAAATTCGGTATGCACCCACATTGCCGATATCGATTATGGCGAGTTACGCGTATATCCCGGCAGCTACGACGATTTTATGGTCGCCTCGATACAAGCTCGAGAAAGACTGCATTCAGAAAATGCAAAAAAGAAAACAGAAATCGCCGAACTGCAACAATTTGTGAGTCGCTTTTCTGCGAATGCCTCCAAAGCAAAACAAGCCACATCAAGAGCTCGACGGCTAGAAAAAATTAAACTGGATGATGTTAAACCATCAAGCCGAGTTAGCCCTTATATACGTTTTTCACAAGCGAAGAAACTACATCGTCAAGCGTTAACTCTTAAAAACGTAGGTCATGAGTTTGATGGTGAAAGTCTCTTCAAAAATAGTAATCTGATTCTTGAAGCGGGCACACGACTGGCTGTTATTGGCGAAAATGGTGCAGGTAAAACGACACTTTTACGCTGTCTGATGTCGGAACTTGCGCCGACGACCGGTGCTGTCAAATGGGCCGAAAGTGCCACTCTCGGATATTGCCCTCAGGATAACAGCGCAGATTTCGACAACGACCTAAACTTGTACGATTGGATGAGCCGATGGCGAAAGCCCCATCATAGCGATCAGATCGTTCGCTCTACTCTTGGCCGTCTACTGTTTTCAGCAGACGATTTTTTAAAAAGTGCACGAGTGTGCTCCGGTGGTGAGAAAAACCGCCTGCTGTTCGGCAAATTAATGATGCAGCAAGCCAACGTGATGTTAATGGATGAGCCCACCAACCATCTTGACATGGAATCCATCGAAGCACTTAACATGGCATTGGAGCATTATGAAGGCACCCTGATTTTCGTTAGTCATGATCGTGAATTCGTATCTTCACTGGCAAATCGCATCATCGAAATACGCGACGGACACCTAGTAGACTTTGCAGGCAGCTACGACGAGTATTTAATTAGTCAGCAAGATACTAAAAAAGTGGTTAACGCCTAACAAAACTGTCTAGAATAATAACAACATCAAGGTTATTAATTCTCACGACATATTCCGTTGTTAGCTGGCGAAGGATTTAACGCATATGGCTCGCCCCTCCACTGGAGAGTTAAGTCTACACTCGCCAGCTCCCTTTTATCGATCAGAGTAACCGCCATACCCTCTGCCTCTTCATTGTCGATACCAAACGATAACCATCTTTGATTATTCAGAAATAGCGATAGCGTCTGCGCGTACTCCCCACCAGTATATTTGGTAGTACTGATAACACTGCCACCTGCAACCTTATATGTTGTAGTTTGCGTTTGCCCATTAACTGCGTAATCACAAACGAATATATCGGCACTCCCAATAACAGGAACACCTAGGAGGAAAGGGATTACTATTCGTTTAATGGTCATTGTGTCCTCGTAGAGTATGTGGTCTGCATCTAGCTACTAGTGTATCGCACCTTTTATTTACTCGAAAGAGCGTGCAACAGTCGATGTAGATAAGAACTGCGGAAACTCAATTATGCGCCTTTACGACTGTTCGGTTGCCCAAGCAACCCACTCTTTGACAAAAAGCGGAGTAAGTTCATTGCCCTATTCTTAAAAATTGCGGCGCTATAAACACAGGCGTTATCTAATGAATGCAGGTAAAATTGGGCCATCCCAATTGCCCAGCGCCAAAATAGTAAACACATAACTGGCATCAAACATATTAACCACCGATTAATGAGAATAAGGCATGGAACAAAGCGAATTTATTAGTGGCTATTTATCTTCCATTGGCCTGGACTCTTGGGTGGTGCAGGTGTTTGCGGTAGTCTTTATCACACTACTAGTGAATTTCTTCCAGCGTCGCACAATGAAGCGCTTGGAAAAAACCCTGAAAAGAAGCCCAACTATTTGGGATGGCGTGGTAATAAACGCATTACGCAGGCCGCTTGGCGTGCTGATTTGGGTCATTGGACTTGCATTCGCTATTGAGATTATTCAGCGCGACGCTGGCGCGACCATTTTTGAAGCCGTTGAACCCATCCGCGATTTAGGCATCATTGCAAATATGGCTTGGTTCATGGTTCGGCTGATCAAGAATATCGAAATAAACCTGATCGCCGAGCGCCAGAGAAAAGGCGTGCCCATTGATAAAACGACACTCGACGCTATAGCCAAATTGCTACGACTATCAGTTCTTATCACCGCAACATTGGTGGCGTTGCAGACTCTAGGCTTCAGTATTTCTGGAGTGCTTGCGTTTGGTGGCATCGGTGGTATAGCCGTTGGCTTTGCGGCCAAAGATCTGTTGGCCAATTTCTTTGGCGGGTTAATGGTGTATCTTGATCGTCCGTTTGCGGTGGGCGATTGGGTTCGCTCACCGGACCAGGAAATTGAAGGTACCGTGGAAAATATTGGCTGGCGTCAAACGCGTATTCGCACTTTCGATAGCCGCCCGCTGTATGTACCGAACTCTACCTTCACCAGCATCTCTGTGGAGAACCCCTCCAGAATGCAAAATCGTCGCATCTACGAAGTCGTTGGAATTCGCTATGACGACGCCGACAATATGTCCGGTGTAGTGAAAGATGTTGCTGCAATGTTGCGCACTCATCCGGAGATTGCCGCGGACCTAACCCTAATGGTCAACTTTAATGCCTTTGCGCCTTCATCCCTGGACTTCTTTATTTACTGTTTTACTAAGACTACCGGATGGGTGAAGTACCACGAGATCAAGCAGGATGTGCTGCTTAAAATTCTTGCCATTATTAAAGCACACGGTGCCGAGGTAGCCTTTCCCACCTCAACAATTCATATCCCTAACGGATTACCGCCTGCACAACCAGTAGTGCAATCTTAAATGGGGTGCAGCGAAATACCCGCGTAGGTTGTTTGGAGTTCGTGATTTTTATTAGTAATAGATATACAGTTAGCGAAGATCCACGATATACTATCGTTGATTATTTTTAAATATTGAGTCACTCCATGGTTTGATAGATACACCCACATAGACCTGATATGGTGTTACTACTATGAATCTCATTCCTAACCACGCCCCAAAATTTTTTGCAAAAACTGCATTAGCTTTGGCGATCTCAACAGTATTATGGAGTTCAACAGTAACAGCTGCTGGCTGGAATGAAGAAGATCCACAACCACTGATTGATACGTATTATCAATCAGGCTACAACTATTGTGATGCCATGGCGCTTTCCATGTGGTGGTATGGTAGTGAAGATGACGAAGCCGTCTATGATTCAAAACTTCGCGGCGGTTGGAAGCTCGCAGCTGGCGACGATCTGTTGGTTAATTATATTGAACCGAAAATTGAAGCTATTGCAAGCAACGACCCATTGCCGCAACACATCCAATTTCCAGGCTGCTACTATGACGAATCAGGTTATGGCTACGAAGATGCACAAACCCTTGCATGCTTCTGGAATACATCAGTAATAGATGCAAAGCTCGGTCTCGGCATACTATGGGGCCTTCGAGAAGACGTTGCCGATAAGTTGGAGACAGCTTACCAGTCGGGTTGCTAAGCACTTCAATCTCCTCCCCAGGTCGCTTTTAGACTTTTTGCATGACACTGCTGCATTGGAAGATTGGCGTTGAGATTGAGTTATTAGCGCCACCAGGCAAGAGTCGACGGGATTTAGCAGAACTTTTGGCGAAGCACCATAACGGAAAAGTCAGACGTTTCTTTCACCCGCAGGCCGAGCTTGGCAAAACACCTGGAACACCTATTTTTGAGAATCTCACGTTGGGGTTTGAGGTAGTCGACGCAGCAGGAAAATTAGTTGCACTTTGTGTCGATGATTTAACACTACAAAATAACTTAAGAAAGCAATTTCCATCGCTACCCGGTTGGTATCGAATAGTCAGTGATGACACACGTCTGTTAAAACTAGTTATGCAACAAAGCAATGCGGCTGCACCGATAGAACAGGTGTTAGAACCCATCGCCACGTTGTTTGGCACCCAAGCCACAAGCAATTCCGAAGGCATGATTCGGGTTGCCGATGACCATGGTGCGCCCATTGCGATCGCCTCGCCGTTGCCGGGGGAACGTGAACGCCCTTGCGAACTGGTAACACCACCCATCGATACCGACCACCTAAAGCGACTCAATTCTTTGTTAGCACCTGCTGCTAAATTAGGCTTTACAGCGCCCCTTGAGGGCGCCACACATATACACTTTGACGCTACCCAACTATGCCATCCTTTTGTGTTAGCGAATCTAGTCCGGATACTATCGGTCCATGGTCCTGCACTAAAACAGTTAGTTCACACAAATCCCCAGTGTCGTCGTCTAGGTAACTGGCCTGAAGAACTAGAAAAGATTGTACAATCACCTGAATTTTTGAATGAAACGTCTTGGGAACAAGCCAGAACTCAACTACTACCGTTAAAGTTGAGCAAATATTGCGACTTTAATATTAGAAATTTCATCTATGCTGTGCCTAATAAAAAAACCTTCGAAGTACGTATTTTCCCAGTATGGCTTGACGCACAAACGGTTATAGAAGCGGCCGGCTTGTTTGAATCTATTCTAAACTTTGCCGTTAATTCCGGGAACAAACTAAAACCCGTACCGTCTACTCTGGAGCAACTATTAGAAGTGCTACCCTTAGAAACCTCGCTTCAAAAGTGTTGGAAAACCAAGTTAATATTTCAATAAAAGCAAGGGACGGTTATCATATCTCAAACTTTTGAATGCTTATATGGCCGAAATCGATAATGGTCAAGAGGCCACCCTTTGAAACAGTTTAGCCATATTCAGGTTAATCGATTCTCCACCTCGTTTAATTAACTCCTTCATAAAGTAGTGGACGTTTAACTTATCCATTACTTTCTGCTGCATTAATGCTATTCTTTTTTTCATTTCCAACGAACGTTCATAACGCTGTTTGCTATGCACTTGTCTACTCCATAAATACTATGCTTTTTAATTAATAAGTCCATGATTGTAGGTTTTCTAAAGATATTCTTTCTTATTTGGTTTGTCGGATCTGTTGTTTATGTGCAGCAACGAGGCAAGGTAAAAGCACCTTTCCGTCGACGAATCGCAGGCTTCGTAACTTTACTCGCACCTTTCAATATATTTTGGTACTTGTTTTCTCGAGTGCCTAATGAACCTTTTATAAATCGCAAAGAATTTCCCGAGCTACAGGTTCTGCGTGATAATTGGGAGACTATACGTGACGAAGTTGTCGCATTAAATCAACAAGGGCACGTGAAATCCGGAGCTGGTGTAGCGTTTAGATCCTTTTACAACGATGATCGATGGCGCCGGTTTTATTTAACCTGGTATGGAAAAGAATACCAAGAAGCTAAGCGGTACATGCCAAAAACATTGGCTATGATAAACAATATCCCCAGTATTAACTCGGCTTTAATTGCTCGTTTAAATCCAGGGAAAACACTTAAGCCGCATCGGGATCCTTTTTCAGTCTCACTACGTTACCATCTCGGTTTGGTTACGCCAAATTCCGCAGCCTGTCGAATCATAGTCGATGGTGAAACGTATTTTTGGAAAGATGGTGAAGACGTTATTTTCGATGAGACCTTTATTCACGAAGCGACCAACGGGACAAATGAAGAACGTTTGATACTCTTTTGTGATCTTCAACGACCTATGCGAGGTGCGATTTCCACATGGTTTGCGCTTCGTACTCACAAGATTATCTGCTTTCTAACGGCCGGCGATAATAACGAACAGGCGCAAAAAAGCACGGTAAATGGCTTCTACGACCGTATTTTATATCCAGCCTTTCAAAAAACCCGTGTGTTTAAACGGCGGTTCCGTAAAAGCTATTACGCCACTAAGTTCCTACTTTATGCGGGTATTATGTGGCTTATATTTTTTTAAAGATCATCTTTAATGCAACCCTTCTAGCCAGGTCCTACGTACTACAGAGTCTGCTCGTTGTATCCAATACTCAGAACTCTAATGTTCTACGTTAGATCATTAGAGCGATAATATTAATGCAATAAATTTTTATTAGATTTGCTACCTTAATAGGAAAAATTTAGGTTGATAAAATTACGCCGAAATTCTGAATACACGCTCAGAACAAAAAGTAACAACCTTATTCGGTGGCATAAGGAGAAAACAACTAGGTTTGTCTTATGGCATAAAAAAAAGCAGTTGAGGTTGGCATGCAATGACAGTACGGCATTGATATGGCAAATCGCGGCTCACAATCTTAGCGTAACTAAGATAGCCGATCACGTTCAACAATCGGTACAAGGGGACATAGCTACCATTAGACGTGATATTTATGAACTTACCGATGATTTAATTAAGCACGGCATTCTTATAGAAGACACACCACTAGGCGCAACCAGAGGGAAAGTATACGTTAGTTATCTGGGCAGATTAGGAAACAACCTTTTCAATTATACACTCGGTCGAATACTCGCTAATGAATTAGGTTTTGAATTACATACAAGACCCATCGAGGGTTTTCCAAACACCATTCACAAGAACTGCGATAGCCCTCCGGCCATCACTGAATCCATCAATGTTCAAGTTCTAGATGATTGTGAGGAGTCGCTAGACCCCGTTGTTTTCGACAAAACACCAAGACCCATTCATATTCATGGCTATTTTCAAAGATATCATTTAGACAAGCCGTATAAAGCAGAGATTCGTAACACGCTGCTTAAACCTGACTTTGTTCTACCAAAAACACCGGGGCCGCAAGATCTTGTGGTTCATATTCGAAGTGGTGATGTGTGGTCTTGGAATCGTAGCCCGGGCAAACGCAGTCATATTCGACCACTGACGGCACAATACTACGAATCAATTATAAATATATCAAAATACGAATCTTTATTTATCGTTTGCGAAAATAAAGACGATCCGATAGCACTATATCTCCAGTATAAATATCGAGCAGAGCTAATTAGTGGAGACATCCTCGAGGACTTCGGGTTTTTGATGGCAGCAAAACAAATCGTAATGTCTGCTAGCACATTCTCCTGGTGGGCGGCATGGTTATCCACCGCAGAGGTAATTCACTTCCCGCTATCGAATTATCTGGGTGCGAATAATAAAGATCAAACTCGCGGCACTAACCTCTTGGTTCATGATGAAGAACGCTATGTGTTTCACCAGGTTGATCCGCTACCGGAGTGGGGCGGCGAAATATCCGAAATAAGTCGAGTGTTAAGCGGGAGAACGGCAACAGAGCTATATACTCAGGAAAATTCTGTTACCGCCGACGTCATCATACCAGTGGCTAAGTCTAATGGAACACATTTAGATTTGTGTATCAAAAGCATTCAGGAAAGACTATATGGCGCAAACCGCATTTCAATAGTATCAATCGATGATTCCATTACATCAGAACGTGTTCTTTCGCTTGAGATTTTTCCATTTTCTAAGAAGGAAGTAGCCCTTGAGCTTACGAAAACCGGTAACGAAAACCAACTCGATAACGTTTACCAGGAACTAATAAAACTCTATTCCCCACTTTTGGAGAACGGGCAAGCTCAATATGTATTATTAGTAGAACCCGACGTGATATTCCTAAATACCATTGGAGTTCTGGATAATGGCAGCGAATATATTGATGCCGGTGGTAACGTTGCGCGAACTCTCCTGCCCCATGTATCCCGCTTAATCCCGAGTATCAATAAGAATATAACAACTACTTCAGGGTGCGGAAATTTTCTCCTTGTTAATAGAAAAATTATAAGGCAACTTCAGAAACATATTGAGCACAACCACAGATTACCAATGTGGAAAGCCTATATACGAAACCTGGATAATACTGATATAGCAGCATCAATTTACGATCTGTACGGTAGTTACGTTAGTTCAGATCAGAGTTATCGGGTTGCGAGTCGATCGTTTAACTGGCAGCTGATTTTCGAACCAGAAACAATCGAAACGTTTCGAGAAATGGGTTGTCACTATATTTGTATAGGGAAATCAATAATTCGGAATAATGAAGGTACAAATTATAATCGTCCGCAAAACAAAATTTCGCAGCTCATGCCGCTGGTCAAAGATTACGGGGAATTTTGCAACCGTACGAATCTCAGCCTGCTGGTACCCTTCAAGATTATCGTCCCTAAAATAATCATACACTCTTCGAAACACTATATGCGAAGCGAGGCGATAAAGGATGATCTGCTTCTGAACGAATCCTCATTATACATCCTGGATAAAGTTACCGGACGAGATAGTATCGATTCAATTATAAAGGAAACACAGAATCAATTTCCTAAAATTAGCGATACCATACGCACGGACATCTTGCTTGTTTTGTATACACTTCTTCAACATAGAGTTATCGATATTCGTGTTCAGTGGATTCAAGCGATCCATGTCACTAAAGGACTCCGAATACCGGATGATTATGCATCAGAAATTGAAGACGAAGTGAGATTTCGTTGTGGTCGCTATTATAATGAAAAAACCTATTGTGACCCGCTTATAGTTAAAAATGCATTCGGCCACAACACTGAAGGGATCGTCCAGATTCGTAATGGAAAAATTCACACCGTTAGTAACCCAAGGACAAGGACGGCAAAATTTGCACATAGCATTCTGAAGTATATTCCGGCATCAGCAAGTGTTAATTTGTTTCCAACGTTTGGGGATGGAAGCCAAGGTGCAAATAATGTTCCGCATATTGCTCATAGCCGACCTGTAGGGTATGACAACGTCATCCTGTGGCCTCTTCAAGGCTACCAAACGATTGCTTCTAGTAACTATGGTATGAGTATCCACCAATACGATATTCCGTGGGATGAAAAAATATCTATTCCCGTATGGAGAGGTTCCTCTACAGGCATGTCGATCTACAATAGAACCTCGGATGAGATACGCGCCTTGGGCACGAAACCTTCTATATGGAAACATAAGCAATCAACGGAACTCAGACAAAAGGCTAATCGCCTACAACTCGTTCAACAATATTTAGAACATCCAACGATCAATGTAGGCTTTTCGGGTTTTTGTCAAATGGATAACTACGCTAAACAAGCATTGACTGATCGACATTTTAAAAAAGATCGTAAACATTTTACGGAACTGCTCAACTATAAATTTCTTATAGTTGTGGAAGGGAATGATTATCCCAGCCAGCTACCGTGGGCACTGCACTCGAACAGTCTGGTTCTTACACCCCCTGCGGTCTTCGAAAATATAATTTTCCGGTCATTACAACCATGGGTTCATTTCGTACCGCTTTCGGTTGATTTTAGCGATCTGGAAGAGAAGCTGGAGTGGTGTCGTATAAATGATAAACGTTGCAAGGAAATATCACAAAAAGCCACCACCTATATGCGAGACTACTACTCCAGCCTGCGTGAAGACCTCATAAGGCAAAGAATGGTTGATATATATATTGATAATTATCATCGTTAGACCGGGCATGAACCACCGAAAAAAATTTCCATCAGGAGCAATATTCACATGTGGCACAATCCTGACCATAACAAAAATAAACCGAACATAGTCTTAACCAGGAAAACCGGCCATAACGATGGATTCGGCGCTCAACTGCAAAGAATACTTGGTGTTTATTGCATATGTAAGGAGTACAACTTGAAGTATTTTCATACACCTATGATCGATATTGGATATCAGGGAGTGACTGCTTTACAGGCAAGGAAAAACTCACAAAACTTTGTTGACGAATGTAATAGCAGATTTTATCCGGACTCGGATATTTCCATGGAGGATATCGTGCAGTACGACATAATTAGTGAAGATCTTAATAAAGATCAACTAACCAACGTGCCTGAAAACACGTTGGTTCAGTACACCTATCCTTACTGTATAACTGATAAATACCCGGAAATATACCGCCATGTAAAAGGCCTATTTGAAACAAAGAAACCGAAAAACTTAATTTTCACAATCGGCATTCATGTACGAAGAGGCGAATTATTTGTAGTCGAATCCCATAGAATGCTGCCGAATAGCTTCTATATAGGCATCGCCAAAAAGATAGTCAGAATATGTAAGAACTATAATATTGAATGTATTGTCGAGTTATATACAGACATGCCGACTACGACTATTTTTGTCACATCGGATCATCCGGGAATATCAAATAGAATTGAGAAAAATGCACTAATATCCCCGGCAAATTATCAAATCTACGAATTTGATCAAATCCCAAATTTAAAAAAATACATAAACGAAGCATTGCTTGATACTTTTGACAGGATGATTAACTGCGACATCCTGATTATGAGTCGTTCTTCGCTAAGCGCCTGCGCAAGCTATCTTAAGAACGGAATATCCTTATACCATCCGTTTTGGCACAACATGATGAAAAGAGACATCGCGTATAACGATAGTCATTTTGAAAGTAGATTAATCGAGTACATTACTACGCTGAATAACTTCCCGAAAAACAAAAACTCTGGGACATAGACGCTAGACAGAGAGTATGAAGCTCTATATGCCGATGAACTAAAGCTAATCAAAAATAACAAACTAACTCTAGTTCAACTAAACGAGAGTGTTAGAAATTTAGTATTTATTCTTTATTATGGAGCACAAAAATATGCGAAAGATTGATTCAGGCAGACAGATTTATTTTGACGACATTTTAAAGGTGATTCATTCGGACCGCGCGATTAACGGTAGGGACGGAAGTTTTGACACTATTGATAAAACAATTAGTCGGTCCTGAAATAAAGATAACTCAATGATACTAAAGGAATAAGCTTGTAATAGTGATATAACAAACGTGCAGAAAAGTAGTGCTATAACGGAAAAACTGGACGAAGTGGAGGATGAAGATTGAGTCAGCCTAAGATACCGAAGCCTGATCAGCAGAATTTTTTGTTTCCTAACTCGCTGGATCAGCTAAACCCCAAATACCCGCTAGTACAATTGTGCGAAAGGATTGACTCGTCCTATTTTGAAGTGGAGTTTGCCCCACTGTATTCCCATTTGGGCAAGCCCTCCAAACCCGTTCGGTTAATGGTGGGTTTAACCATTCTTAAGCATATGGAGTACTTAAGTGATGAATCGTTAGTGCATCGATGGGTTCAAAACCCTTACTACCAGGCCTTTACGGAAGAAAAGGAGTTTCAATGGCGATTGCCCTGTGATCCTTCGGATATGATCTACTTTAGAAAGCGAATAGACAGTGCAGGCCACGAGAAGATATTGGCTGTGTCGATTGGTTTACATCAGGAAAAGGTGGCCGAACAAGAACTGTGTCTGGTTACCACAGTGCAAGAAAAGAACATCACCTTTCCCACGGATGCGAAACAGTATCGCAAGATACAAAGCCAGTTGCTTAAAATTGCTCGCAAGGAAGGGATTGCGTTGACCCGTACCTATGAAAAGGAAGTCAAGAAGCTCAAGCAACATACACGCTTTACCACCCATCCCAAAAACCGGAAGAAAGCGCGCGCAGCGGTTAAGCGATTGAAAACCATCAGTGGTCGGTTACTGCGTGAATTACAACCCCAAATGACACCAGTTCAAGTGGAACACTATGCTCAGAAGACGGCTCTATACCAACGCATGTTAGAACAAAAGCGCGGTGATAAGAACAAGCTCTACTGTTTGCATGAACCGCATGTGTATTGCATGAGTAAGGGTAAGGCACATCAACGTTATGAGTTTGGCGCCCAGGCTTCGATTGCACTGACCCGGGATACGGGTATTGTCATTTGAGACGAACATTTTTGATGGTCATACAATTCCTGCCGTATTGGAACAGGTAAAACGTCTCATCAATCGTGTCCCGACAATTGGAATTGCTGATCGTGGCTATCGAGGTAAGTCGATGGTGAATCACACCCGCATAGTGACACCCAAACCGATACGAAAGACTGCCTCACAAGAAGCCATGGCGTTAGCACTACAGTGGGTCAGTTTTAAACTGCCGTTGACATGTTACGGCATGCTGTGATTTGGGTCTTGGGGAGGCAAACAGGTCATAGATCTGACGATAGCATCCGGAATGTGTGCGTATTGGGGTGGACTGCCTGACAGTCAGCCTAAACACCTCTAACAGTTAGATAAAAGTGCAATTTATACAACAGAAGTTGACCATGCCGCTCGTTAATCCAGAGCTTTTTTTATTAAAATAGGTAAAGTTGTATTGACAACTACAGCGAAAAGGATACACTACGCATCAAATCGCTGAACTAACAACATGTCTCTTAATATTAATTCGCCAATTCCGTTATATCGCCAGCTTGCTGTTCTCCTCCGTGAGAATATAGATAGCGGTTATATCGGTGTGCGGGAGAAAATACCTTCAGAGAATGAGTTGGCACGTCAGCATGGTATTGGTCGGCCGACAGTTCGCCAAGCTACCGATTTACTGGTTCGTGAGGGGGTTCTGCAGCGTCGCCGTGGTGCGGGTACGTTCGTACTGCCAACTACTCGGCGAGTAGATTTATTTTCACTGGCTGGCACTAGCGCCGCTCTTAGAGAATTATCCCAGTCGGTACATATCGAACTACTATCTCCACAAAAACAGGTCGTAGGCCCAGCTAATCTGCCCCCAAATCTCACAAATCAACCGGTATTTGAAGTGAGGCGATTGAGCCGTATCGACAATGAACCCGTGCTACTGGAAGTATTGTATCTAGATGCTGAAATTTTTACGGGACTTGAGCGAATTAACCTTAACGATGCGTCTTTATCAAAAATTGCCCGCGAACATTATTTTCTTGAAGCAACCAGTGCCGATCAATCTTTTGAGTTAGTTACTACCGATCAAGAAACCAGTGCTTTACTCGAGCTCAACTCAGGTGACCAAATATTAAAAGTTTGCCGCAGCTTACATTTTGGCCAATATACAAATGCGATATACGCCGAAATATACTGCCGTACTGACCGCTACCGATTTTCACAAACTATTACCACTCCAGATTTACAAAGCAAGGAACCCGATTATGCAACATAGAGGCTATTTTGATCAGTTCGGCGGGGCTTTCATCCCCGAGATTCTGATACCGACTTTTGATGAACTAGAAGCCGCTTATCTCGAAGCAAAAGCCGATCCCGCTTTCTGGGAGGAGTACAAGACACTGATGGCAACCTACTCCGGAAGACCAACTCCCTTAACGCGAGCAGATAATCTTACCGAACATTTCGGTGGCGCACAGATCTACGTTAAACGCGAAGATTTGAACCATACCGGTGCACACAAAGCCAATAATGTTATGGGACAGGGTTTATTAACCAAACGCATGGGTAAGACACGCGTGATCGCCGAAACTGGTGCAGGTCAGCACGGCGTTGCAACCGCAACCATGGCGGCAAAGTTTGGCTTTGACTGCACGATATATATGGGCGAAATCGACGTCGAGCGTCAACGCCCCAATGTGTTCTGGATGGAACGTATGGGTGCCGAGGTTATTCCTGTTACCGATGGCAGTCGGATCCTTAAGGATGCGATCAACGAAGCCTTTCGCGATTGGGTAACCAATATGGATAACACTCACTACGTACTGGGCACCGCCTGTGGCCCATATCCATTCCCGGAGATGGTCAGCTGGTTTCAATCTATCATTGGAATCGAGGCGCGCGAGCAAATGCTACGTGAAGTTGGCAAACTCCCACGCCGGGCCTACGCCTGCGTCGGTGGAGGCTCTAATGCGATGGGACTATTCAGCGGTTTCTTCGATGACCCGGAAGTTGAGCTCGTCGGTGTTGAAGCCGGAGGTCGCGGCAAAGGCATCGGCGAACATGCATCAAGACTGGCCTACGATGATGCGACAGTTGGTGTTGCACAGGGCTATAAGACTTATTTTCTTCAAGACGATGAGGGCCAAATGCAAGAAACACATAGTGTTTCTGCTGGGCTTGATTATGTGGGTGTATCGCCGATTCTTTCCGGTCTGTACGAGAGTGGCAGAGTTCGGTTTGAAGCAGCAACGGATAAAGAAGTAATAGATGCCATGAGTCTGACGGTTCGACGGGAAGGGTTGATACCGGCGCTTGAATCCTCTCATGCCTTTTCCCAAGCCTTTAAAGAGGTAGGCGATATGGATCCCGAGGATGCGATTATTATCAATCAGTCCGGACGCGCAGACAAAGATATTTTCACCGTTGCAGATGCTCTGCAAGACCCAAAATGGGAAGCCTTTATCATCGCAAAAGCCGAGGAGTATAAAAATGCTTGAGTCTTATATTCGTTCGCGGCGCGAACAAAAAGAACTGTTGTTAATGACCCATATTGTTCTCGGTTATCCGAGTTTCGATGATTCGATGCGTATGGTTGAATCAATGGTTGAGGCCGGGGTTGATCTAATGGAATTACAGATTCCCTTTTCTGAGCCAATGGCCGATGGCCCGGTCATACTGAAAGCGAATTCTGAAGCACTCGCCACTGGAGCACGAGTAGAGAAAAGTCTGGAGATAGCAGAAAAAATCACCGCAAGCTTCGACATCCCATTTTTGTTTATGACCTATTACAACATCCTGTTCAGAAATGGCGTGGATGCTTTTGTTGGTGGTATGGCCGAGATTGGTATTCGCGGTGCAATCATTCCGGATCTTCCACCAGAAGAGGGTAGCGAGTACCTCACGGCTATGAAAAAACATTCGCTGGCACCTATCCATATTTTTACACCGAATAGCAGCGACGAACGTATGTCGATGCTAAGTGACAAAAGCGAAGGATTTATCTACACCGTTGCACGCAAAGGCGTAACCGGAAAAGACACAGCCTTTTCGGATGAACTGGGTGATTATCTTAGCCGATGCCGAGCCGCCACCTCACTCCCACTGGCTCTAGGATTCGGCGTGAAATCCCGCGAAGATATTGATTTCATCCGAGGTAAGGCCGATATCGCAGTGATAGGCTCGGAGACAATTCGTGTGGTTGAAAAGGATGGTGTAGCAGCGGTTAAACCGTTTATTCAACAACTACAGGATTAAGCAGGTAGTATAGGATTTACTACCTGATCGATATGGGTTTGTTGGCAGAATATGGATGTAACAATGCCTGCCTCACGAATCCTTCCCCTTGGTAATCCGATTGCGGATACTACGTCGATGCAAAGAAATAGTACGATGCGCCTTGATTTGGTGCTCATTTAGCGTTCTTAGACAAACATGGGCAAACTATTGTGCTGCATCGAACACCCGAAGATTACAGCGGCAATTACCAAGTTGAAAACCATAGGGTACTGAAAAAAATCAACGCACTATTTGCCACATTGGCTTTCAAACTTGGCAAACAGGAGACAACACCATGAAACAATATAGAAAAGATGATAACGCGATCAATTCCTTAACACCCGAGCAGTATCGAGTTACTCAACAAAGTGGAACTGAACGACCCGGCACAGGAGAATATCTCGGCAATCATGAACCGGGTATTTATGTTGATATTGTATCGGGCGAACCTTTATTTGCGTCTTCTGAAAAGTTCGAATCGGGTTGTGGATGGCCAAGCTTTACTAAGCCAATAGATAACGAATATGTGAGTGAGCTAAGAGATACCGCCCACGGTATGATTCGAACGGAAGTTCGCTCAACTCATGGTGATAGTCATCTTGGTCATGTGTTTCCAGATGGCCCTCAAGATCGTGGCGGACTTCGTTACTGCATTAACTCGGCTTCGCTGAAATTCATCCATAAGGATGAGATGGAAGCCCGGGGTTATGGCGAATATATTGATCAAGTAGAAAGCGATGACTCTTAATCGAGGACTCTAAACGAGTGTTTATTAGCTTTTAAATAATTGCATGCCGCACTTTTGCAGAAACCCATTCACTGGCAACTACAGTTACTAAAATAACCAGCAGAATTACCGAGACTTGAGTCCACGTTACAGTATCGATCGATGAGCTGAGCTGCAGACCGATTCCACCAGCGCCGACGAGGCCTAAAATGGCCGATTCACGAATATTGATATCCCAGCGAAAAACCGAAATGCCGGCAAAGGCAGGCAGAATTTGCGGAACAATTCCATAATTTAGAATTTGCGCTCCGCTGGCACCTGTGGCCGTGACCGCTTCAACCTGTGCCTCGTCTATTTCTTCAATGGCTTCGTATAGTAATTTCGCACAAAATCCTATCGATCTGAAACCAATGGCCAATACACCGGCGAAAACACCTGGCCCGAGAATGGTTACTAGCATCAACGCCCAAAGCAGAGAGTTGATCGAGCGAGATGCGACAATGATGAATAACGCAACCGGTCGCACAAATACAGAGGATGGTGTCGTGTTACGCGCAGCTAGAAACGCGATTGGAAACGCAAAAACAACCGCCATTAGCGTTCCCAGTGTGGCAATAGTGATGGTGTCCCAAATCGGCCTCCATAAGTTACTCATGTAACTCCATTTCGGTGGAACCATGCGTTCCATCATATCTACAGCTTGACGAGGCGCATCGGCTACAAACATCCAGATAGTGTTTTCTGAGACCAATTGCCAACAGTAAACAAAAATTGCGACACCAATAAACTGCCCAAACCAGATGCCAAGTTGCCGTTTACCGCTGCGGCGTTTCCAAATTTTGATATCGCTTTGTTGTTTTATGGGCATTACTGTACCCACTTCCTTATAAAGCCAGACGAGTATTCGACGACCATTACAATGCCTATGATAATCAATAAGATGGCTGCAGACGAACTAAACTCATAGCGATCAAATGATGTTATCAGGGTTGCCCCAATGCCACCCGCACCAACAATACCTAACACCGCCGATTCCCTAAAATTTATGTCAAAGCGATACATTGCCAGCCCAATCATACGTGGCATCACTTGCGGTTGAACCGAATAATTGAGCCATTGAAACCAGGATGCCCCGGTTGCTTTTACCGCTTCCGCCTGCACCGGATCCATGTCTTCAATGTCTTCAGCAAGTAGCTTTCCATAAAACCCAATGCTACCGATCGATAATGCAATAATTCCGGCGAATGGGCCAAAACCAAACAGTTTGACTGCAAATAACGCAACTATTATTTCTGGAAATGTACGTGATACAGCAAGGATTCCCCTTGAAATTAAATATACATATCGAGGTGACAAGTTGCGTGTAGCCCCTAGTCCAACTGGAATGGATAATAGAATGCCAATCACCGTCGAGACCACGGTCATCCATAGACTTTCAATGATACCGGCCCAAATATCAGTGGACTTGCTGGTAAAATCAGGAGGGAAAAAGGAGGCAATAAACCGTTCCGCACGCGGAACACCAGCCGCAACACGCTCCCAGTTTACTTCCATAGTACCGATTGAAAGCACCAAAAAAAGAACACCACCGGTGGTCAATCCCCAGCGCAGCAATGGGCGTTCAATAATTGGCGGCCGTTTCCAGCTTCGTGATGCAGACATATTGGGTATCGCTACTCTACTTTGTCAGAAGACAGTGGGACCGTGTCTAGTTCCGTATCATCGTCGTCATCGACTTTATCGATGGTCGCCTCCCAATCCTCTTCACCGTAAATTGTCGTCAGGACTTCAGCTTTAAGATTACTGGGAGGGCCGTCGTATACAACCTCACCCAACTGTAAGCCGACAATTCGTTCGGCAAACATTTGAGCAAGTAGAACATCGTGTATGTTGATGATAGCCGACAATTTACGCTCTTTGCACAGCTCACAAATTAACCGCATGATCTGGCGTGAAGTTTTGGGATCAAGAGAGGCAGTCGGTTCATCAATCAGCAGCAATTCAGGATCTTGAATTAGAGCGCGGCAAATGCCAACCCGTTGGCGCTGGCCACCAGACAATTCATCGGCACGCTTATCCGCCATGTGATCAAGGCCAACTCGCTCCAATAACCGGAAGGCCTCGTCGATATCTTTTTGCGGAAATTTTCGAAAGTAACTCCGCCAGAAAGAAACATAGCCAAGACGCCCGGAAAGTACGTTTTCCATAACGCTAAGTCGTTCGACGAGAGCGTATTCCTGAAAAATCATACCCATACGACGTCGAGCCTTCCTAAGCTGATTCTGCCCTAGGCTGGAAACTTCTGTTTCATTTAGGTGAACGCTGCCGGATGTTGGTTCAACCAAACGATTAACGCAACGAATCAAAGTTGATTTACCCGCACCCGATGGGCCGATCAGAGCCATAACCTGACCATCCGGCACTTCAAGGTCAATGCTCTTAAGGGCAAGATCGCCGGTTTTATATTTTTTGGTGAGCTTTTGTAGGCGCAGCATCGCTTAATTTATAATATTTGTTTTATAAAACAGTCACATTTTCAAGCAGGGTGAGCCAGAAACTATGGCTCACCCTGCCGAGATGGATTTATTTGCAGGAGTATTCGACACCGTTGGCCGTATCAATTTTGCGGATAACATCCCAATCATACTTGTGCGCGATAGAGACGAATTTACCTTCGCCGGATTTCTCGAACTCTGCCTTCAAGGCTGAACCTTCCCATTCAAAAGTGAAGAAAGCTTGACGAACCTTAGCTGCCAAAGTCGGATCTAGATTATGCGCGTGCCCAAAACCGGTCGTTGGAAAAGTTTGTGATTTGTAAATGCTGCGAATTTTACTCGGGTCAACGGCCTCACGCTTGATCATTCGGCCCATAACCGAATTGGCGACCGGCGCAACTTCATAATCTTTATTGGCAATACCAAGAACTGAATTATCGTGTTTTCCAGAGAAATTTGTTTCAAAATCGACATCTTTAACGAGTCCAAATTCAGATTTTAATAATGCCGAAGGAGCCTTGTTACCCGAATTCGATGTTGGAGACGTGAACGTTAATGTACGTCCCTTAATATCGGCAGGCGACATAATATCGCTATCATCAGGCACGATGATCTCCATTTCATAGCCGTATGAACCGTCAGGTGACGCCATCATTGCAAAAGGAACAAATCCAGCGCAACTTACCGCAATCGGATTAGAGCCTGTATTAAAGCCAGCTACATGCAGTCGTCCTGAGCGCATAGCCTCCAATTGAGCGGCATTGGACTGAACAGAGAAGAATACGACCTTCTTACCCGTAACTGCCGACATATGGTCGATAAAGCCAGCCCAGACAGATTTATAAACTGCTGGATCCTCGACTGGTGTATAGGCAAAAATCAGTGCATCTGGGTCGACCCATTCTGACGGATCGGTCGGCAAGTCTGCTGTTAAGTTACCATCGCGGTCACAAAATTGTTTATCAAGCGTACCTCTTGGACATTCTGCCGCAAAAGCCGTATTGCCCAATGTGAAAATAAACAGCAGTACAAATAATTTTGCGGAATTCGCAATAAATTTAGTCATGATATCTCCCTAGTTCAGATGGAATCGACGGCTACTATATAGGTTTTTTAAAAGCTCATTGCGCCATCGAAGTCATTTGAGTATGACGGCTCGACTACGTTGATGCAATAGGTGTACTTACGCGTACTTTTTAAAGTATCGGGACGTTTCTCAGAAACTTCCTGGTCAGATTCCCCTAATTATTTAGAGTTCAGGCGCTTGAGGGATAATCAGTATACTATCGCCGAATTGAATAATCGTTCGGCCAATAGGTACAGCTAATGCACGCATCTGATTCCAGTTACACAACTTCTCACTATGATGCCATTATTGTTGGCGCTGGATTTTCCGGCATTTATGCACTCCATAAATTACGCTCTCTTGGATTTTCAGTCGCTTTACTAGAAGCCGCTTCTGCGCCCGGTGGCACCTGGTTCTGGAATCGCTATCCCGGAGCCCGTTGCGATATTCAGAGTATGGTTTACTCCTACTCTTTCGATGATAAGCTACAGCAAGACTGGCACTGGTCCGAACGCTACGCTCGGCAGCCTGAGATCCTAAAATATGTAAATCACGTGGTAAATCGATTTGATCTCGAGCGAAACATGCAATTTAACACGCGCATCGAGCGGGCACATTTCGTTGAAGAAGACAGTAGCTGGCTTCTAACAGCCGATAACGCCACACAATATCGCGCTCGCTTTTGTATCTTTGCGACGGGCTGTCTATCAGTACCCCGCATGCCGGTCATCAATAGAATCGACACATTTAGTGGCGATGTTTATCACACCGGTGCATGGCCACATGATACGGTTGACTTCACTGATCAAAAAGTTGCCGTTATTGGCACAGGTTCAAGCGGTATTCAATCCATTCCAATGATCGCAAAACAGGCAAAACATCTCACAGTTTTCCAGCGCACACCCAATTTTAGTACACCCGCCTGGCAGAGTCCTTTAACCGCTAATGAAGAAAAGCAGTGGAAGGAAGACTACTCCAACATTCGTGAAATGGCTCGACACTCCGAATCCGGCGATATTTACGAAGAGACACCGCATTCGGTTTTTAATTATTCGGCCCAAGAACAACAAGCCGAGCTTGAGCGTCGTTGGGGGCAAGGTGCGTTTAACTTACAAGCAGCCTTTACAGATCTGGTTACTGATGAAAAAGCCAATAAGATAGCGGCCGAGTTTGTACATAATAAAATTCGTCAACGTGTCGATGACCCGGAAATAGCAGAATTGCTATGCCCACGTAACCATCCATTCGGTACAAAACGGCTATGCGTGGATACCGATTATTATGAAACCTTCAATCGCGATAACGTTACACTGATCGATATGAGTAAAGCGCCGATTTCATCTATCACAGCACAAGGGCTTAATCACAATAATGTTGAATATCAATTTGATGCGATTGTTTTTGCGACTGGCTTTGATGCAATGACCGGCGCACTAACGAAAATAGATATTCGCGGAACAGACGATCAGAGTCTAGCCGATAAATGGGCAAGTGGCCCAGTATCCTACCTCGGGCTGAGCATATCCGGATTTCCCAATCTCTTCACAATTACCGGACCGGGAAGCCCATCGGTACTCACCAATATGATGGTCGCCATCGAACAGCATGTTGATTGGATTGTCGACTGTTTATGTCATCTTCGAGAATCAAATAAATCCGTAATCGAAGCATCTCCTGAAGCCGAATCTACATGGGTTAAACAGGTAGAAGCCGTCGCTCAAACGACTTTATATCCTCAGGCGAATTCTTGGTATGTCGGTGCCAATATCCCAGGTAAACCTAGAGTCTTCATGCCCTATGTTGGTGGAATGGCAACCTATCGCGATATTTGCGATGACGTCGCCGACATGGGTTATCGGGGATTTAATCTCAATTAGGCGCTTTAGGCCCCTGTCAATCAAAATGCCGTAATTGGGGTTAGTGCGCACTTCCTGCATCTTGACGCAACATAACCCAGATGCGTGAGTATCCCCGTCACTGATGTTAACTGATGGAGTAATACCATCGCCACTCATCAAATCAAAACTAGTTGACACTCGGATTGAATATCTATTTAATAACTAACAGATGGTTATTAATACAATATCTCAAACAAAAATACCAAGTGATCTACGTCGCGTTCATCGCAGCTTGGTAATGCGACGCTTATTTTCCAGTGAGAATGTGTCACGGGCTGAATTGGCAGAAGAATCTAACCTATCCGCGATGGCGATTACCCGCATCGTTCGAGAATTACTTGAGGTCGGCTTAATCGAGGAGATAGGCAAGCGTGATCGCAAAGGCGCACCCGGCCGACGACGAACCAATTTACAAATTAATTCATCCGGCTCTTTTGTCGTTGGACTAGTTATTTCAGCTTTTGGACATGAAGTCGCACTGATGGATGCCAACGGTATGCCGCTGCTCAACCGACGCATCTCCTTTGATAATATTCTAAATGCCGAACAAACCATAGACAGTGCCAGTGATGTGATAATCGATCTTATTAATCAGGCACACATAGACACAGGCCGTATACTTGGCATTGGTATTGCGATCGCTGGCTTTGTGCAAAGCTCTACCGGTAACTTGTTACGAGCACCCTATCTTGGTTGGCATGAAATTGAATTAGGCCGCCACATCTCGGCACGCACAGGACTGCCGGTAATTGCTGAGAATATTGCCGATGCAATAAATCTCGCCGAACAAGCAACCGCTAAACATGACATAAACGGAGACCTTTTTCTGGTGCATGCGAGTGTTACCTGTGGGGGTAGTTTTACCCATCAAGGTAGTCTGGTCCGTGGCGCCAACCATTCCGCTGGCTATATTGGACATTTACCTGCAGGTCCGAGCCAACTCATATGTTCCTGCGGTGCATCGGATTGTCTAAATGCGCATGCTTCTGGATGGTCAGTGCTGGCAAATCTCGCATTGCTTGATTCACATACCTTTCGTACAGACCGAATCGAAATGTATGCCGACACCTTAACAGCGTTACTCGCCAAGAATCCAGACACCACCACTCCAGAAGGCAAAGAACTGTATAAAGCCGGTATACAGCTTGGACGCGGATTAAGAAATGTGGCACTTATTATCGATCCGGAGGCAATTGTCTTGGCTGGGAAAATGGCAAATTCAACGGCCTATGTCGCTGGTTGTCGGTCCGCTTGGCACGAAACATCCCCACGCCAACTGCAAAAAGTTCCTGAATTAATCATTGGCGCAACCGCATCCCTTACCGCTGCAGGATTTCTGGCTCTGGATAAGTTTTTACTATCGCCCGGGCTGAACATCGACGCACTACACAGTCCAGAATCTACTATAAATGAGGTACAAATAACGTGACAACCGTAGCTGAGACCGCCTGGTTATATCGTTGCCGCCAACTGGTCGCAATTGTGCTAGCGCTATTTAGTTTGTACTCCGCCTTCTTCGGCGTGTTTTCAGACATGATTCAGAGAAGCTTTCATCTCGGCCTTGTATTATTTCTTATCTACACCAGTCACGGGGCGTTAAATCATCACACACTACGGATTCCACACATTGTCTTCGATGTTGTCTTATTGTTTGCAGGTGTTGGTGTGCTGCTCTATCAAGTTGTATTTTTTGAGGCAATATCCGCTCGTTGGGGAGAGCTTACCGAGCTCGAGTTTTGGTTCGGTATGATCTGTATTATCACACTACTTGAAGCCACCCGCCGCACTATCGGCTGGCCAATTGTAATTCTTGCAATTATTTTTCTTGGCTATGCGTTTCTCGGCCCACAGCTTCCTGGCCTGTTAAATCACCGTGGCTATTCCTTAGATCGTGTAATCAGTCATCTCTACCTTGGTGGTGGAGGGATATTTGGCACACCGCTAGGTGTTAGTGCCACTTTCGTTATTTTGATTGTTATTTTTGGCGCCATGCTCGAACGCTCCGGTGCCGGACGTGTGTTAATGGATATCGCCACCGGTGCTACCGGGCGTTCACGCGGCGGCCCAGCTAAGGCCGCAGTGGTCGGTAGTAGTCTAATGGGCATGATATCCGGCACTGCAGTAGCCAATGTATTAACTACGGGCACAATTAGTATTCCGCTAATGAAGCGTAACGGTTATCGTCCACATGTAGCGGGTGCTATCGAAGCCGTGGCCTCGACTGGTGGCCAATTAATGCCGCCTGTAATGGGTGCCGCTGCCTTTATTATGGCGGATCTTACTGAAACGCCGTATCTGGAGATTGCTGGAGCCGCAATTTTACCGGCGGCACTTTATTACATCGTGTTATTTGCCGTAGTCCATCTTGAGGCGGTTAAGAATAATATTCCAGTTTTGACCAGCGACGAATTGCCAAGGTTCATTCCAACCATACTTAAGGGTGGTCATCTGCTGTTATCATTACCGGTATTTGCCTATATGCTAATTGCCGGTTATTCAGTGATGTACGCATCCTTCTGGGCCATTGTTACCACCATAGTTGTCAGCTATGCAAAGCGCACTACCTGGCTAACACCACGCAAGCTGATTGGAAGTTTTATCGATGGTGTTAATGCACTGCTGCCGGTTGCGGTAGCCTGCGCTACCGCGGGGATTATAATCGGCGTTATCACCTTAACCGGACTCGGCTTGAAGTTCAGCTCCCTAATTGTTGCAGTAGCTGGCGACAATCTGGTGGTGGCGTTACTACTGACTCTGATCGCATCACTACTCCTCGGTATGGGGTTACCCACCGCTGCTGCCTACATCCTCGTTTCTACACTAGTGGCACCGGCCCTGGTTGATCTCGGTGTTGAGTTATTAGCCGCGCACCTGTTTGTATTTTACGGTGCGATGTTGTCATCAATAACACCGCCGGTGGCATTAGCTGCCTATGCAGCAGCGAGTTTGGCAGAAGCCAATCCCTTTCGTATCGCCGTGACCGCTGTGCAATTCGGTATTGCGGCCTTTATTGTGCCATTTTTCTTTGTTATCAACCCTGCACTGCTCGGCTTTGGCGATCTAACGACTATCGTGTTAGCTGCCATCAGCGCGAGCATCGGTGCTGGCGCTATTGCTATTGCTATTCAAGGTTGGTTAATTACTCGAGTCTCTATCATTGAACGACTGATCATTTTTATAGGTGGCCTTTTATTGATGTTGCCAGATGTTATATGGACTGCCTTGGGCACCCTGCTGGTATTCGCTATATGTGCCATTCAATGGCTGCGGAGACGACACTCGAAAAATAACGGTTCATAGAACAATAATACGGATGCATCAGATTAGCAATTAACACTATAAATTTTAGCGGCGTTAAGATCAGGTACGACCGCAGTCTGCACATACTGATCACTATTTAAATCACATAAGGAGAAAGGCTATGACTAGCAAACTTCGTTACACTTTACTGGCCACTGCTATAACCGCAGTAACGGCCATAACCAGCATCTCTCAGGCACAGGCGGTGACACAAATTTCCATTGGCTCATGCCCAGTGGGTTGCACCGCTTATACTTGGTCCGCTGGGATTGCTGACATCATTAATAAAAATGTTGCAGATGTTCAGGTTACCGCAGAGGAAACCAAAGGTTATGTTGCCAATGTCAAATTATTAAATAAAGGCGACCTTGAGGCATCTATGGCAACTACCTTATCGTCCTTCGGTGCCTATAAAGCGACAGGAGTTTATGCCGGTGGAGAACCGGGTCAAATTTTGAGCTGGCTATCTATCGCACCCGTTGCGATGCATGTAATAACCCTTGACGGTGGCCCGATAAACACACTAGCAGATCTTAAAGGGAAACGCGTCGGCATGGGCCAACCTGGTGGTGTTTCCATGTTAGATGCGGATGCCTTAATGGGGCAACTAGGGCTCTCGTCCGGTGATGATTATAAGGACTTTAGGGTACGACTTGGAAACATGGCTAACATGTTGGGCGATGGTAATCTGGATGCAGCGATTTGGAACGGTAGTTTTCCACTACCACCTGTAATCAAGCTAAGTGCTACGCAAAAAGTAAAGTTATTACCGATATCTGATGAGTTTTATAACGATCTTAGCGCCGAGTACCCACCTTATTTTCGTATCAATATACCTGCGGGAACTTATACCGGCATCGATACGGATACACCGTCTTACGGTCTCGGCAATGCACTGGTTATCTCCGCCAAGGTTTCAGACGAGTTAGTTTATCAAATGACCAAGGCTATTATGACAAACCTTGATCATCTTAAATCCGTGCACCCAGCGTTTGGACGAGTGAATAAAAATACTGTTTTAAATGGCTTTGGCGCGCCCCTGCACCCTGGTGCACTGCGCTACTACCGTGAGGCTGGCGTCCCAGGTATAGAGGAATTTGTAATCCGCACTTCTGCTAACTAACGATCTGATAGGCACACTAATTCGCTGAC
This sequence comes from uncultured Gammaproteobacteria bacterium, assembly GCA_905478855.1. Taxonomy (GTDB): domain Bacteria; phylum Pseudomonadota; class Gammaproteobacteria; order Arenicellales; family CAJQKF01; genus CAJQKF01. The sequence goes on along the minus strand of CAJQKF010000150.1, from coordinate 10,392 downwards.
CCATTTTGGGTTGGCGAATACGCCTGCTAAGTTTTAAAAATGTCAAAACGCCCCAACATTATCTTGATAATGACGGACCAACAACGTTTCGATTCGATCGCTGCACTGGGTTCATCTTGGATGCATACGCCCAATCTCGATCGTCTGGTAAACGAAGGAATATCCTTTAGCAATTGCTTTGTTAATTCACCCGTCTGTGTTACCTCAAGAGCGAGTCTCTTCGCCGGTAAGTATCCCCATAACACAGGTATATTTCACAATTTTCAAACATGGCAACCAAGCTGGGTTAGCAACATGGCCGATGTCGGTTATCACTGTGTCAACATCGGCAAAATGCATATAAACCCGTATCATGAAATGGGCGGGTTTCATCAACGCTTCGTAGTCGAAAACAAGGATCGACCACTATTTCTTAACGAGCATAAAAGAGCTTTTTACGACGAGTGGGACAAGGCGTTAAAGAGCCATGGTATCGACAAACCCTCACGCTATAAGCGTCATATCGCAGATCCAGAGGGCTATCAACAAGCCCTCGGCTGTTTTCCATGGCAACATGACGAGCAACTGCACTCGGACATGTTCGTCGGCAATACCGTTAATTGGTGGTTGAAAGATCGTTTATCAGATGCGCCATTATTTTTACAAATCGGCTTTCCTGGCCCGCACCCTCCATATGATCCCTCACCAGCCTTTCTCGAGATGTATGCGGATACCGACATCCCTTTGCCAGAGGTTACAAGCAATCAATTGCAAAGACAGCCACAGGCACAGAAGGATCTTCGCCAGAATATGATTGATTACAATTTTGATTCAGTGCAGTGGCAGCATATGCCAGATGCAGAAGGAATATTAAAGATCCGTCGTCACTATGCGGCGAATGTTTCGATGATTGATCAAAAAGTTGGCGAGATACTGTCAACCCTTGAGCAACAAGCAGAGCTTGATAACACTCTTATTGTATTTACCTCTGATCACGCGGATGCACTAGGTGATCACGGCCATATCCAAAAATGGACAATGTACGATACAGTGTTGCGTGTACCGCTGATATTCTGGTCGCCAGGAATGATTAAGCGACAGCAGATTATCGATACCCCGATAGAACTCATGGCCTTAGCCCCGACCCTACTCGATGTCGCCAATATTGAGGTCCCAACGGACTTCGATGCAACTTCACTATGGCCCTGTCTTAGGCACGACGATGAACTCAACGAAGACGGCGTAGTGTATGCCGAGTTAGCCCGTGATCACATACAGACTGGTGCGCAATTTATTGTAATGCGTCGAGACCAGGACTGGAAAATTGTCTGGTATGCCGGTGCCGACGATGGCGAACTGTATAACATAAAAGCGGATCCGGACGAGTTAAACAACCTCTGGTTTGAGCCAACTTACCAACAAATTCGTGACGATTTTGTAGCAGCGATTCAACAACGTACGCTTATGGGTTTTATTAACGCACAAAAGAAGTCCTTACCAACACCACAACAACCAATGAAGATTTAATCTCTGCAAAAAATCGAAAGGTTATCTATATAAATATCACAAAAGCTTTGCAGAAATTTTCTAACTATATGTCCTTGAGGATAAATCGAAATGACGGCCCCCAATATTTTACTGATTCAGGCTGACCAGATGGCCGGTCCAGCCCTTCCGATGTATGGAAACACCGTTGTTAAAACACCACATTTACAACGTTTGGCAGACCATGGTACAACCTTTCTAAATGCTTACTGCAATAATCCAGTTTGCGCACCTTCACGATTTTCCATGATGGCAGGACAATTGCCGTCACGTATTGGTGCTTTTGATAATGCTTCAGAGTTTCCTGCTGCGGTGCCCACTTTCGCTCACTATCTTCGGGACCTCGGATATAAGACTTGTTTAAGTGGCAAGATGCATTTTGTGGGTCCTGATCAGTTACATGGTTACGAAGAACGCCTTACCACAGATATTTATCCTTCGGATTTTGGTTGGACATCAGACTGGAGTCAAACCGATTATCCTTTTGCGCCGTCTGTGATGAGTTTGCGCGGAGTAGTGGAATCCGGTTTATGTCAACGCTCGTTGCAACTTGATTACGATGATGAGGTGAGTTTTACATCAACAAAAAAAATATTTGATTATGCTAGGGATCAGGACGATAGACCGTTTTTCCTTACTGCCTCATTCACTCATCCACATAATCCATTTACGATTACCGAAGAGTATTGGAATCGTTACAGTGATGATGAGATCAATATGCCATCGGTACCATTTATTCCTTACGCTGATCGCGACCCTTGGAGCCAACGCTATTATCATCTAATACGTCAGGATGAACATTATGTTGACGATGCCACCATTCTTCGCGCACGACATGCCTACTACGCAATGATCAGCTATGTGGATGACCAAGTTGGCAAATTGATGGATGCCTTGAAAGCTACTGGCCTTGCAGATAATACCGTGGTGATATTTACAGCTGACCATGGCGATATGATGGGCGAGCGTGGCATGTGGTACAAGTTTAATCCCTACGAATGGTCTGTTCGAGTGCCGATGATTGTATCTGCCCCTGATGCTCTAAAAGGGCACGTTGAAGAACGTGGTGTCTCTCTGCTAGATTTATTGCCAACCTTTCTTGACCTGGCTACTGACGGCAACCCACCAGAGGTTATCGACCCTGTGGATGGCCATAGCATGGTCGGTTTACTAAACGACGACGATCCAGATTGGCAAGATGATGTGATGATGGAGTTTACCGGTGAAGGAATTTACTCTCCTTGTTTAATGTTACGAAAAAGTGGATTTAAGTATGTCTACTGCGAAGATGACCCTGGCATGTTGTTCGATTTAAATAACGACCCTAAGGAATTAACCAATTTGTGCGGCAACGCTGACTATGCCGCAGTAGAGAAAGATATGCTTGACGACATACTACAGCGGTGGGACCCAGTGACAATGAAACAGGACATTATTAAAAGTCAAAAACGCCGTTTATTTTTACAAAAAGTATTGCTTAAAGGCAATCGGGCACCGTGGGATTATCAACCATATCGTGATGCATCCAAGGAATTTGTTCGAAGCGCTGCCAATACCGACACCACAATGACTAAAGGACTTGCCAGATTTCCGTATATGGATCCAGTGCCACCGGACACACCACGATCAGAATAATCCTGGCAAGAAATCGGAACACGTCATGCAATCACTAATCGCAAAGTGCTACGAAAGCTGCGATCTTTCATTCGCGATCGCCAAAATCGAGACCATTGTTGTTCATGCACCAATTGCTGTACCGGTGCGAACGTCCTTTGGGATAATGACCGACAGACCCGCCGTGTTTCTGCGGATAACGGACAGTAACGGAAATCTAGGTATTGGCGAGATATGGTGTAATTTTCCAGGTTGCGGTGCGGAGCATCGTGCCAACCTGGTAAACACTGTGTTGGCACAGGATGTAGTAGGCAGGAAATTTAACAGCCCATACGAGTGTTTCACTCAACTGCAATCCAGACTAAAACGTTTGGCCATTCAATCTGGCGAACCCGGGCCTATCGCACAGTGCATCGCCGGTGTCGATATAGGTTTGTGGGATTTAGTCGCAAGACGCCTCGGTACACCGCTGTTTCGGCTGCTAGGTGGCAGCCAATCACGTATACCGGTCTATGCCAGCGGCATCAGTCCGGCTGATGCAGTGGCAACAGTGGATCGATGTCGTATCGCTGGACATAACGCATTCAAATTAAAAATAGGTTTTGGTGACGATGTCGACCTAGCTAACATACGCAACATATGTGCATCACTTAGTTCGACCGAATCTCTGCGTGTCGATGCTAATCAGGCCTGGAGTCTAGAACAGGCGATTATCCAACTGGAACGACTGCACGATTACCCACTCAGTTGGCTCGAAGAACCTCTGTTAGCAGATAGCAACGTTGAGGATTGGAATCGATTACAAGACCAATCCAAAATACCCATTGCTGCGGGTGAGAACTTCATCAATGAAAAACAGTTTCAACAGGCAATCACCACAGACTGGCTGGATGTATTGCAACCTGACGCATGTAAATGGGGTGGCGTAAGCGGTGTTTTGCCAATTGCACGCAATGCATTAGAAAAAGGTAAACGTTACTGCCCTCACTATCTCGGCGGAGGAGTCGGCTTAGCTGCTTCGGCACACTTATTGGCGGCGGTCGGTGGCGATGGCTGCCTTGAAGTAGATGTTAATCCTAACCCACTGAGAGATGATCTCTTTCCACTTAAAGTTGAGCAAGGTTGCACTACAATTGCCGAAGATATAGGTATTGGTATTTGCCCCGACATCTTGACCGAGATAAGCACTCGTTTCTCTAGATCTTCTAATTCTCTGTAAGTATGAACAAACATAAAGAATATGACTATATCGTCGTCGGCTCCGGTTCGGCAGGATCGGTTGTGGCCAATCGCCTATCGAGCAATTCTGATTTAAAAATTCTGGTGCTCGAAGCAGGAGGGGTAGACCGTAATTTTTGGCTAAAACTACCGGTGGGCTACTTTCGATCTATCTACGATCCACGTTTCTCCCGGGTGTTTGACACAGAACCTTCGGCTTTTGCAGGAAATCGCAATGTGCCCTGGCCACGGGGTCGTGTAGTAGGTGGATCAAGCTCTATCAACGGGCTGATTTTTATACGTGGCCAACAAGATGATTTCGACAGTTGGGCCGAACGTGGCGCCAAGGGATGGTCGTACAATGATGTGTTACCGCACTTTAAAGCCATAGAACGCTTTGCTGATGGTGATGAAAATTATCGTGGCGCAAGCGGCGAACTCAACGTCTCTCGTCTCAGAAATTCAAATTCTGCCTGTAACGCTTGGATAGCGGCTGCTAACGAATACGGACTACCTTACAATGAAGATTTTAATGGCCCCTCTACATATGGAGTTGGGCCCTATCAATTAACCATTGGCCGATATCTTCGCGCTAGTGCAGCCGTGGCGTTTTTAAATCCCGCTTTACAACGAGCCAACCTCGAACTTCAAACCAACGCCCACGTAAGCAAGGTTATTATTGAAAATGGGAAAGCAGTGGGTGTGGAGTGGTTGGTCGACGGAAAGGTCAAGCGGGCTTATGCCAATCGTGAGGTAATACTAAGCGGTGGCTCCTTGCAATCACCACAAATATTGCAGCTTTCGGGTATTGGTCCTGCGCAGTTATTGCGCGAACATGGGGTAAAGGTTTTACTCGATGCGCCGGAGGTTGGTGAAAATCTACAGGACCATTACCAAATCCGTGTTCTGCTAGAACTCAAACAAAAAATATCCTTAAATAACGAAGTGCGTAACCCATTAAAACTTGCCAAAATGGGTTTGCAATGGCTTGTCAACGGTAGCGGCCCATTAACCGTTGGCGCGGGTCAAGTCGGTGGCGCAGCATGTACACGTTATACAGTCGATAACCGCCCGGATATTCAATTTAATGTTATGCCTTTATCGGTAGATAAACCCGGCTCACCCCTGCATAAGTATTCGGGGTTTACCTCGTCAGTATGGGGATGCCATCCTGATAGCCGGGGCAGTGTATCAATTCAGTCTAATGACCCATTAAAACAAACTCGAATTGAAACACGTTATCTAACCAAACAACGTGACCGAGAGGTGCTGATCGAAGGTGTGAAAATTTTACGCGAAATCCATAACCAACCGGCATTCAGAAACTATTGGCATAACGAGGTTTTACCTGGAGCCGCTGTTCAGACAGATGCCGACATATCCAATGTGGTAGAAAACGCCGGTGGCACAGTTTTTCATCCAGTTGGCACCTGTCGTATGGGAAATGACGAAAAAGCGGTAGTGGACGCCAAACTGCGACTACGGGGCATCGAAAACCTTCGGGTTATCGATGCTTCGATAATGCCAAAAATAACCTCTGCAAATACAAACGCGGCATCATTGATGATCGGTGAAAAAGGCGCGCATATGCTGCTTAACGAATCAACCTAAAAGATAGCCACATGCCAAAAGTCAAGCAACCAAATATTTTGTTAATTATGGCAGACCAACTGGCTGCCCAAGCCCTAAGCTTATATGGCAATACCGTATGTAAAACTCCCAATCTGGATCAACTAGCCGCTAGTGGCACGGTATTTAAAAATGCCTACTCAAATAATCCATTGTGCGTGCCAAGCCGAGCATCGATGATCAGTGGTTTGCATAGCACCCATATCGATGTTTTTGACAATGCTAATGATCTGCCAAGCGCAGTTCCAACCATGGCACACTATCTTCGCCAGTCTGGGTACTGGACCGAGCTTTGCGGAAAGATGCACTTTATCGGCCCAGATCAACTGCATGGTTTTAACCATCGCTCAATAACCGATGTTTACCCAGCAAATTACCAATGGATTGCTGACTGGAGTGCCGGGCCTGCCTTCGTACCGTCTGGCACCTCGTTAAGTGGTGTGGTCGATGCCGGACCGTCAATTCGAACATTGCAGGAAGATTACGATGACGAGGTTGAGTATCACTGTATCCAAAGTATTTATGATCGCGCTAGGGAAACGGATGACCAACCGTTTTTTGAATTAGTCTCGTTTACCAGCCCACACACTCCATTCACAGTTTCCGAAGAGTATTGGGATCGTTACAGTGAGGATGAAATTGATCCCCCAAAGGTTGGGGCGATTGCATTTGAGGATTTGGATTACCACTCCAAAGCACTCTTTTTTGCCCACGGTCGACATAGACATCAAATTACCGCCACCCACGCAAGGAATGCACGCCACGCTTACTACGGCATGATTTCTTACTTGGATGACAAGATTGGACGGATCTTGAACGCCCTCGAAAAAACCGGACTACGCGACAATACATCAATATTCTTTACATCGGATCATGGCGAGATGATGGGTGAGCGAGGCATGTGGTTCAAACACAGTTTTTGGGACTGGTCTTCGCGAGTGCCGCTAATTGCTTCAATTCCAGGTGTGAAGGAGGGGCAGATCGTAGATGAGCCCGTTTCCTTGGTGGATTTACTACCAACATTTATCGATCTAGCCAACCCTACCATTAGTGCAACGACATCTTTAGCCTTAGATGGTAATAGCCTTTTACCGTTGATTACTAAAGCAAATACACAATGGTCACACGCCGTAATTTCGGACTATCTTGCAATTGGCCCGTGTGTGCCATGCCGTATGATTCGACGTGGTCGATATAAGTACATTATTGCCGATGGTCATCCGTCGCTGTTGTTCGACCTAGTTGATGATCCGGATGAGTTACACGATCTTGCCAATAGCCAAGAACATCAAGTTCTGCAACAGGAACTTCACCTTGAGGCAACCAAAAACTGGAATCCGAAGCATCTTACGAAACGCGTAATCGAAAGCCAGCAACGTCGAAAAATGATTGCAAATATTCCCGGGGCCGCACCGCAGTGGGACTTCTTAGCTCGGGACGGTGATCAGCACCGCTATGTGAGGTTAGATGGTGTCGACACCACCAAGGCCCGTGCTCGTTTGCCACAGATAAACCCAACACCCTGCAACTGGCCAGCACTCGATGCCGATACCGTTAAAAACCTGATTGACGGCAAGCGTTCACTTGAATCGGTACTACCAGATTTCAAATAACTGTTTGTTACAGCCGTAATCGTTCACGGGACAGTATACTTGTTTTAAATTGATGGTCTTTCTTGCACATACAGCTTGTCATAGGATAGCTATCGGTTGACTTGTCTTTGTGTTTAAGATTCACGACACTAGAGCGACAATAGGTCTACAGCTTCCAAAGATACTTAATAACTTCTGTCATCACAGACAAACCTAAAAATGGGTTTCCTTAGCAATACCTTCAGCTTGCCGTTAAACTGGCATCTATTAGTCGCTGGGAGGCGACGTTCTGAATTAAATGAGTTTGTACAACATGAGTAGAAATATTGAGTTATTGGCACCTGGTGGCGATGTTGAAGCAATAAAGGCCGCCGTTATTGCGGGAGCTAACGCAGTGTACTGCGGTTTAGTTACTTTTAACGCGCGTAACCGCGCCGAAAATCTTTCATTTGATGAGCTCATTGGTGTTTTACGTTTAGCGCATAAATACGACTGTGAAGTATTCTTAACCTTGAACGTGGTTATTCTAGAACAAGAGCTTCCTATACTGATTAAGCTGCTGAATAAACTCGTTAACGCGGGCATTGATGGCATCATCGTTCAAGATTTAGGCGTATTTAACTTAGTTAAAAAGTTCTTCCCGACGCTCGACATTCATGCCTCAACTCAAATGACCACGCATAACGAAGGCCAAATTTTATTCTTATCAAAAATCGGCGCTAGTCGTGTTAATTTATCCTGTGAGCTCAACCTACCTGAAATCAAATCATTAACGGCAGTAGCACACAACCACAATATGCTTACCGAAGTGTTTGTTCACGGCGCTTTATGTATTGCGTTTTCGGGCCAGTGTTACTCAAGCTCAGTTAGCGTGGGCAACTCTGGAAATCGAGGCAGATGCAGCCAGGCCTGTCGTGATGAGTATGAAACCACTGCTGAAGGACATCGTTTCCCCCTAAATTTAAAAGATAATTCGGCTTATTTTGATCTGCCTGAATTAGTGGATGCACAGGTTGATTCACTCAAAATTGAGGGCCGCATTAAAGACGCCCATTACGTCTACACCGTTACCGACACATGGCGCAAGCAAGTTGATCAGTTTGTTGAAACCGGCAAGCTGCTTTCTGATGATTCTAATTTGCATCGAGTATTTAATCGCGACTTTACCAACTCTTTTTTAAAGGGCAATCTCACCAAAAACATGTTCATTGATAGTCCGCGTGATTTTAGTATTCGGCACACAGTTCAACAACACTCTGCGGTTTCAGTAGATGAAATAGCTGTAGCAAAGAGCGATTTATATTCTAAAAAGAATGCTCTTGGTGACGAACTCAATGAAAAAATTAAGTATCTAAGTATAGCCAAGCAACCATTAGTCCTCCATTTTTCGGGCAACGTGAATGAGCCATTATGTTTAACTATGAGCATTGGTGATAGCCGGGCCGATGAGGATGGTCATAGCAACAATAAAACCCATACCTTGCACACCGAATCTAAACTCAGTGTAGCCAATGATATTTCTATTGAACAAACCCTTTTAGAAAAACGATTCAAAAATTTCACCCCTACTGGCTATACACTTGAAGGATTTGACTGCGCTAACTTAACGAAAAACTTAAGTTTGCCGCTTAAACAACTAACGACACTGAAAAACAGTGCCGCGCTATTACTGAATAACTTTGTAGAACTTATTCCACCCGTTGAAGTCCCGACATTGGAAAAGAAAATAAAATCATCTAATCAACCTTCAATGTCGATTTTAATTGCGGATAAGAAAGATATCTCGTTATGTAACCTAACAAAGGCCGATGTGTACTTCAAACTGCCCGAGAGTTGGAAGAAAGGTTGTGATAAACATATTAATATATTCCTGGAAAACTCTCGCCTAATCCCATGGTTCCCTGCCGTATTAATCGGTAAAGATTATGACGAGTCTGTGCGCTTGCTTGAGCAGGTTCGCCCTGAACGAATCGTTAGCAATAATACTGGGGTGGCCTATAAAGCATTTGAAATGGGTATTGAATGGACAGCAGGCCCATTCCTCAACACCACCAACTCCTACGCACTATTAACTCTGAAAGAAGAACTAAACTGCGCGGGCGCCTTTATTTCTAATGAAATTAACCGCCTGCAAATTCGAAATATTGCACGCCCCGATAATTTCAAACTGCTCTATAGCATTTATCATCCCATATTGATGATGACGAGTCGCCAGTGTTTCTTCCAACAAACCGTGGGCTGTAAAAAACCAAGAATTGAAGATGGTTGCATGCTTAAGTGTAAAAAAGCCACTACCATAACTAATGTAAAAGGTGTGTCGTTTTCAGTTGATAAACAAAGGGGCGGTTATCCAAGCATTTATAACGACGAACAATTTTTAAACTTTGATATTGTGAATGACCTATCGGGCCTGTTTGACGAGTTCTTTATTGATCTCACCAATATCGGCGCAGGCTCAAAAGCCGAACCGGATAAAGCACAATTAATCGAGCACTTCGAGAACTTTATACACGGCGATCACAGCATCCAAGCACAACAACAACTTAGCCAGCTCATTAGCGTTTCAACTAACGCACAGTATAGCCAGGGACTTTAAAGGACTTTATAAGGGATTTAAAGCTAATGAGGTTACCTATACTGTACTCATTGCAGCATTGCCCTTATGCCATGCGCGCACGGCTGGGCATCTAGAAGTGGACCCCATAAGTTGGACAGAGCAAGGATGACGTAAGGGCGTTCCTCCATTATTCTATGGGGAATGTAAATGAGAAGGAAAAGACGATTGCACAAGCCAGAATTCAAGGCCAAAGTTGCT
>CAJQKF010000149.1 GCA_905478855.1 uncultured Gammaproteobacteria bacterium | reverse complement strand
CGTTCGATCTCATCTTCTAATGTTCTACCAATCCTTGGCGAATATATGCCAGGAAATTCCAGTCTGGATCATATTTCTCGCTGGTTGCCGTGGCTGTTTGGCGGATTGAGTATTATATTTTTACTTGCCCTAATTAGAGTCGCATTGGGTAGAGCGCAATCTCAGGTTAGAGTGAGTAGTGAAGAAAATCTACGCACTCAGGAAGCAGTAATGCAATTACTCGATGACATGGGGGATTTGGCGGATGGCGATTTAACCATACAGGCTGAAGTTACTGACCAAGTAACCGGTGCAATAGCTGACTCTATCAATTTCGCTGTAGATGAAATGCGAACACTTGTAATTCGAATCAAGGAAGCTGCTATTGCGGTGGGTAATGAAACAGTTGGATCTCGGAAAATTACTGAGGGTTTGGCCACCGCGGCTAACCAACAACTGGAATCAATAAATAACGCAACGGCAGAAATTGGTTCGATGGCCGATTCGATGGCTTCTCTATCTTCAGATGCAACACTGTTTACCGAAGTAGCACGTGGCTCAAGGGATGTAGCTCAGCGTGGTGCAGCATCAGTACGACAAACGATTCAGGGAATGAACGATATGCGTCAGCAAATACAAGAGACTGCAAAAAGAATAAAAAGATTGGGTGAAAGCTCTCAGCAAATTAACGATATAGTTTCATTAATTACTGATATTGCAGAACAAACCAATGTGCTGTCATTAAATGCGTCGATACAAGCGGCAATGGCTGGTGAAGCAGGTCGGGGATTTGCAGTGGTAGCTGATGAGGTTCAGCGATTAGCGGATAGATCAGGGCAGGCTTCTCGTCAAATCAATGAACTCGTAAATACTATCCAGAGGGATACTAACGACGCGGTAACTTCAATGGAACAGGCTACTAGAGAAGTCGTTGAGGGGACGAACCTAGCTGATGCTGCTGGCAGGGCTCTGGGTGAAATTGAAGCAGAATCTGAGCAGTTAACGAATCTAATTCAGGAAACAGCTGAGAAAACTTTGGAGCATTCACAGACTGCAACTGCTATTTCTGGGAGGATGACGTCTATTCGTGTGACAACAAATGAAACTGTAAATGGCATTAGAGAAGCTGCTGATTCCATAAGTAGTCTTGATCTTGTGGCGCACGAGTTGCAAGAATCTGTTGCCGGTTTTAAAGTTTAGGCTCTATAAAACAATCATATATAGCATTTTCTTCGCGTAATATTATAAGTACGGAGTCGTTTTTAAACGAATGAGCACACTTCCAACAGTAGATGCAGGAACTCTCGGATGGGTGAAATCTGAAATCGAGGATACTGCATTGCAAGCGCGTAAAGCGCTTCAGCAATTTGAAGATAATACCGACGATAAATCCGCTATAAAAGCGTGTTCTACTCATCTACATCAGATCTACGGTACTCTCACGATGGTGGAGTTGGATGCTGCTGCTCGATTAGTATTGGAATCGGAGAACTTTGCAGAAAGGTTATCGAGTGGTTCGCAACCATGGACTAATGAATGTGGAACGGTGCTTCGCCGGGCCATAGACGATCTTTCAAGTTATCTAGAAGCATTGCAATCGCCTCCCGGACCCTCCCCATTAAGACTCGCGGAACCGATCAATAGATTGTTAGTAGTTCAAAATATTGAGACCATATCAGATCACGAATTGTTTACTCCTGATTTGTCTGCTCGTGTTCCGGAAGCCAATTTGCGAGGCCAACTTTCTACCAGTGTTTTTTTAAAGTTAGTTGATGATTTGAGAATTCGTTTTGAGCGGTCTCTATTAAATTGGTTGAGAGATACGCAAGATCGTGAGGCTATTCAGGAGTTTACGAAAGTATTTAAAAATATGGTGTCTATTGAAAGTCGCGGATCGTCTCGGCAGTTATGGTGGATATCTGGTGGCCTGTCTGAGTTAATGCTCGAAGGTACTATGGAGGTTTCTGATGAAGTTCGATTCATCATGGCCAAGATTAATCAACAACTAAAGTCTCTTCAGGATACATCCCAATCTTCGAAAAAAAGGGCGCCACCAGATGATTTAATTAAGCGAATACTTTTATTATTAGCGCAATATGACAGCCGCAGTAGTCTAGTTGCTGAGATTAAAAAAAGTTTTGGTCTCGATGATTGGATAAATAAGAATAGTGCTTCTGATCTGCCCGATATTGAGGCTCTTACGAAGAGACTTTATGGTTTTGCTAGTGAAGCAGAGTCCGATCTGGAACAAGCTCAAAACTTATTAGCTCGGTACTTTTCACCTCAAGGTAAAGCTAATGACGTCGTCGGTCGACTGTACAGCCGCATCGAGTCTCTCCAAATTGCGGCTAAGCGGAATGACCTCGGTGTCATCGAGCAATTGTTGGGTGCTATGGTTGAGTTGGTGGTGGCTTTACGAAAGGGGGCTGTAGAGAAACTGGATCAGACTTCTCTACAAATGGCTGGAGCTTTGTTATTTATTCAGGATAGTGCGAGTGGTCAATTAAGGCCTGGGCCTGAGTGGCATAACCAAGCAGAAGCTAGCGTCAACGCATTGACTGGTCTTTTAGACATCGATAATACTGATGTCAATGCTACTGACGAGTTTTTGGCTACAAATTATAGAGTACTGCAAAATGCAACAACGTCAACCGATGTAATACGAGCTGCAGCGAATGAGATTCGTGGTGAGTTGCAATATGTAGAACATAGTTTAGAACTGGTAGCGAACAAAGAATCCCCCCTTAATACTTTGACGGGTATTGATGGGCATTTAAAACGTGTCGAAGGTACATTTGAAATACTTGAACACACTGATGCAGCCGAGTTATCAGAGCAACTTAGATTTCGGTTGAATGGACTGGCAACGGGTTCCTTGGATGTTTCCCCACGAGTACTCGATGCCGCCGCGATGGCAGTTGGGACGCTTTCGGCCTGTGCAAATACGCTTGAAGGTGGTGGCAGTTTGACTCCTCTATCGAGCACTGTTCAGCGGGCCGTTGCTGAACTCGCAGAAATAGATTATGTTGGCGATGAGCTTTCTGATTCCCTGTCAAAAGATGATTACATAGGTTTTAGATCGGAACCAATTGAGTTGCAGCTGGATGTTGGTTACGACACTTCCTCGCGAGTAGAGTTGGGATTGACTGCTGAAACTAAGCAAATTTTATCGGTTTCTTCTGACGGCCCTCCACCTTTGCCTGTGTTCGATGATGATTTAGACGAAATTGTTCAGATATTCTACGCGGAGGCTCTTGAGGTTGATCGAGAGCTACGTGTGCGTAAAGAAGAATGGCGAAATAGTCCTGAAGATCATAATGTTCTAATGGATTTACGTCGTTGTTTTCATACCCTTAAGGGAAGTGGTAGATTTGCCGAAGCCTCCTCGATATCTGAGTTATCTTGGACTGTAGAACAGTTGTTGAATGCGATTATGGATGGTGAAGCGTCGGCGTCACCCCAGGTTCACGACTTTATCGACCGAGTGTATGTTGTTCTTGCAGAACTAATTGCTACAAATAACCCTAAGGCGCCATTGGATCTAGAAGCGTGGACGTCTGAGGCGAAAAGTTTAATTACCGCTTCTAATTACCCCGCAGTCTCGACGGATAAATTAGAAGAGATAATTATCCCTGACATTGCTGTTGTTGGGCAGGACGTCTTGGCCGAGAACGAGATAGGCTTGATATCAGATGTTTTCTCTGCTGATACTAATGTTGTTGACCTTCCTGCTGAGCAGCTGGATTCGGAGGATTTATTTAATGATTATATTCCAGCTGATGAGTCTGCACAGGGCGTAGATTCACCATTAGTTGTTGATGATATAGAAAAATTGGACCGCCTCTTACAGCAGCAATCTGCACAACAAGACGTAACTGCGATCTTTAAAGAGGAAATGCTGGGACATATCGAGAAGATAGCTCGTAACGTTAACGAGGCTCGGGAACAATTTCCAGATTGGAGGATATCCCCTGAATTATTACGAATAAGTCATACCTTAAAAGGTGTTACTAGATCTATGGGATTGAACGTTATTGCTCGTATGAGCGACGCGTTTGATAATCTATTGATTTACAGTGATCGACGTGGTGGAGAAGTAGAAGAAGTTGATTTGGTTTTGATCGATCAAAGTGGCAGGCTTCTTCGTTATGCAATGACCCGTTTGGATGGTGATAATCGTTTGCCGGGAGATGTTAGTGTTCAGTTTGATGAACTAGCTAATGCATTTAATAAACGACTAACATTTCTTGAGGAACCATCTGTTAGTGATGAAACCTTACATCAATATGGCAGTCCGGGCGGTTTTTCCCAAGCAGAAGATGTCGAACTTCTTGAAGCATTTCGTGAAGAAGGTCAGGAAATCCTGAGTCGGATGGAATCTGAAGTGCAAAAATGGGAAACTGATGGGGATGCTAGGGCCGCACTTGCCGGCTTGAGACGCGAACTTCATACTCTCAAAGGTGGTGCTAGAGCTGTTGGCTGGTCGGCATTAGGAGATTTGGGCCATAGCGCTGAAACTTTGCTTGAAGATGAAAGTCAAGTTCTGAAAAATAGCGATAAGGTTATTTCCTTAATTCAGGAAGTACATGATTTAATCGTAGTGGTTATTCCTGCCTCTGAGCAGTTGATGCTTGATGATTTGATCACGTTAAATCGTAGGATACTTAATTTCGATCCGAAAAATTTTGATCCTGAAGAGGCAATTGAAGAACCAGCCCAACGTGACGATCAATCGCAGAGTATTGCTTTCCCCAGCACTTTGGAAGAACGCGCGAGTGATCGTTCTCCCGCAGCTTTCAGAACGGATACGGAAGCTAGATCTGTCAGAGTTAGCACTGAAGTGCTTGACGAATTAGTAAATTACTCTGGTGAAGTTAGTATTCTTAGATCCAGATTACAACAGCAAGTCTCCATGGTTCGAACAAATTTGGGCGAGCTTAATGAGACTGTCCGACATTTTCGAGAGCAATTGCGTGATCTTGAGATTGAGTCCGAGGCTCAAATGCTCGCGACTACTGAACGTATCCGAGATATGGGCGGGGAGAATATTGACTTCGATCCGCTAGAGCTTGATCGATTCTCACGCTTGCAAACTGTAGCGCGGAGTTTGGGTGATAGCCTGAGTAATCTAGTGTCTGTTCAGGCAGGCATTTCAGAGTTTGCCGGGGATGCTGAAAATACACTACAGCAGCAAGCGCATATCTCCGATTCGCTTCAGGAAGGCTTGCTGCGAACACGAATGATACCATTTGCGAGTGTGGTGCCTAGATTAAGACACTTGACTCGCCAGACCGGCCGACAACTTGAGCGCCATGTGCGCATTGTAGTTACCGGTGAGCAGGTTGAGGTTGATAGAAAAATCCTAGATCAGATGTCGGCTTCGTTTGAACATATGATTCGTAATGCAATCGTGCATGGATTTGAGGATGCCGAGTTACGTGCTGCTGCAGGTAAGCCGGAAGAAGGGCTCATAACAATTACAATGGAACAAGATGGCAATGACATCGTCATTAATTTTATGGATGATGGAAGTGGCATAGATCGACGTGCAATTGAGAACAAGGCGCGTACTCGAGGATTACTTCCAGCCGGACAAGATATGACCGATGAAGATCTTATGCGTGTTCTAACTACCCCCGGCCTTTCCACCGCGACTGAAATTACACAACTATCTGGTCGAGGTGTTGGCATGGACGTTGTTGCTGATATGATTCGGCAATTAGGCGGTTCAATTACGGTATCCAGTGAAAAGGACCATGGAACCACTTTTACATTACGTGTTCCGGTTACACTTGCTATTAGTCACG
>CAJQKF010000148.1 GCA_905478855.1 uncultured Gammaproteobacteria bacterium | reverse complement strand
AGCAGTGGACTCATAATCCATTGGTCGTAGGTTCAAGTCCTACCGGGCCCACCATTTCTCATGTAACCTATCTATCGAGTTGAACATCAAAAACGCGGCCTAGCCCGATTTATCTCCCCTCTGTGGATACAATTGCTATAAGCGTCCCCCAATTAAATTCACGCAAAACTAGAGATTTCGGCTGGGCTACCACTTTCCTTGGCAGGATAGGGTCTACGACTATCAATTCAGCGCCCCGACCAATCATTTCCGACGCATGGTCATCGGACCAATAGCGCGGTTACAATTTTTAATTTATCAAATTTTGAGGATGCTCTCACATCCAAGGCTTGAATTTTGATCTCATTGATGATCATTCTTAGTAACTGACGGGCTCCCTCTATTATTTCAAAAGCTCCGGTTGCTCATAAGTTAGCCGGAGACAGGGCTTTGCACGTGCAAACCCCGTATCGCTTAATTCGATTCCCTAGATAGCGGCTCTCATGGAAAGCTAAG
This sequence comes from uncultured Gammaproteobacteria bacterium, assembly GCA_905478855.1. Classification (GTDB taxonomy): domain Bacteria; phylum Pseudomonadota; class Gammaproteobacteria; order Arenicellales; family CAJQKF01; genus CAJQKF01. Next base: position 39,311 of record CAJQKF010000148.1, on the reverse strand, counting down.
TGCGTAGCCGAAGTTCTTTGCTCAGCGGTTACTATTTGTACATGATTAAAAATTCTTTTCAGTTCTTTGAACTTAGGCTTATTGATAAGTTATACCCCTGTAACCATGGCGAAACTTGGTTTGGATAGCCTCTCTATCTCAAATGCGCCAACAACCTTAGGAGAAAAGAAATGTTCAAGATTTCAAAAAAACCACTCAAGATTTGGGCAGGTCTTGGGTGCCTCGTTGTAATGGCCTTCGGGTCTTCGAATGCCCAGGCCAGTGAATGCGGCGAAGTATCTCTCATGCAGGCTGATTGGGGATCGGCGCAAATTGTTACTGCGGTCGCGAAGTTCTTGATGGAAGAAGGCTACGAATGCGATGCGACCACAGTTCCGCTTTCGACCAATCCTGCGCTGGCATCCGTATCCGAGACTGGAGAGCCAGATATTCTAACTGAAATATGGACCAACGGCGCGCCGGCGTATGAAGAGCTAGTTGAATCTGGCAAGATCATTCCGGTTACCGAAGTTCTTTCAGACGGCGGTGTTGAAGGGTTTTTTGTGCCAAACTACCTTTTAGAAGCGCACCCGGAACTGGCAACAATTGAGGGCATTGCTGCCAATCCCGATCTCGTCGGGAACCGTTTTCATAATTGTCCCGAGGGGTGGACGTGTCTAAACGTCAGCACCAACCTGCTTAAGGCAGGCGGGCTAATTGATGCGGGTATTGAGAACTTCGTGCATGGATCGGGCGAGACCCTAGCGGCCTCCATCGCTGCAGCGTTTGAAAACAAGGAGCCATGGTTCGGCTTTTATTGGGCGCCGACATCGGTGCTCGGAAAATACCCCATGACGCTGGTTGATATGGGCCCGCATGATCCAGAAAAACATGCTTGCAACATTACGGCGGAATGCGCAACGCCAGCGATGAGCGCCTTTCCCCGCAGTGTCGTGGTCACCGTTCTCTCCAAAGAATTTATGGCCGAAAATGCGGATGTCTCGAACCTGATGGCCAAGCTGTCATTCACCAATGCGCAGATGGGTGAAACTCTTGCATGGGTCGAAGATAACAAAGCTTCTTATGAAGAAGGCGCGGTACACTTTTTGACGACCTACAAGGGTGTCTGGGGGGCATGGTTGAATGATGCCGCGCGCGACAAGCTTTCCGCGCTGCTACAGTAATGCGGATTGTCAGGGGCATCTTCGCTGGTGCTCCTGACGCTCAGATGCGAATTGGGAAGTAGGATCAATGGCGTTTTATGACAAGATTTTCGAAACGTTTGGATTAACAGCGTGGTGCGGCAAGGGTGACGAAAGTCCCATGAACATGGCGCAGTTGCTGGCCCAAACCAGAGGCGAAGCAAGTGCTGAGGCAAGCAGCGGCATCCCTTTCCCATCGCTCGATAACCTTAATGAGTCATGTGCCGCAATTCCGAGAACCCGTGACATGACCTCAGGCTTGGAGGACGCCTTCCTTTCCGTCAAGGATGCCATGAAGGTGGTTTTGGATCCGGTCACACAACCGCTATCTTGGGCCTTGGATGGCGCACTCTGGGCATTTTTAGCTACCCCTTGGTGGATACTGCTTCCGGCACTTTTCTGGCTGACCTGGTATGTTTCGCGCTCCGTGGCTGTCACGGTCTTTGTTGCCTGCTCATTTCTGTTTCTGGGGTTTATCGATCACCTAGATGCCGCTATTCAGACATTGTCGATCATCTTTGTCTGTACCGGGCTTTGCGTCCTGTTCGGGGTTCCCATCGGTATCCTCATGGCAAAGTCGAATACCTTGCAAAGAGCCATGATTCCGCTGCTTGACTTGCTGCAGACATTGCCCAGCTTTGTCTATCTCATCCCCCTGATATTCCTTTTCTCGGTAACGGAAAGCAAACTCTACGGTATTGCTATCATTGTTTACGCCATCGTTCCCGTCATCCGTCTGACTGATCTCGGCATACGCCTTGTCGACAAGGATGTCATCGAGGCTGCAAATGCCTATGGGATGAATGCGCGTCAGAAGCTCCTGGGGGTTGAGATCCCGTTGGCTCTTCCCAATATCATGGCCGGCGTGAACCAGACGATCATGATGAGTCTTGCGATGGTTGTGATTGCCTCGCTTGTCTCTGCGCCGGGCCTTGGCGTTCTTGTCCTGCGTGGTATTCGTAATCTTGAGCTGGGCGTGGGTTTGGTCGCTGGTCTCGGTATTGTCTTACTTGCCGTCGTTCTCGACCGCACTACCAAGGCGGCCCTTGCCCGAATAAACGTCGCGCACGAAAACGGGTGAGAATCCAGGCCATGGCGAACAGAACTCAAGTCAGCATCCGCGGCCTCTACAAGATCTTTGGATCCAACCCTGACGCAGCATTACCGCAGGTGCTGGCAGGAATGGGTAAGGAAGAACTACTTCAGGAATATGACCACGTTCTTGGATTGAAGGACATCAACGTAGATATGCAGGCAGGCGAGATCACGGTGGTGATGGGGCTGTCGGGATCGGGTAAGTCCACCCTGATCCGGCACGTGAACAGGCTGATTGAACCCACTGCCGGCGAAATTGATATCGACGGCAATAACATCCTTGGACTGTCCGCCACCGAGCTATTGCGGTTCCGTCAAACCATGATGTCTATGGTTTTTCAGAAATTCGCACTCTTTCCTCACCGAACAGTGCTGCAAAATGCGGCCATGGCACTAGAGGTACGCGGCGAAGACATTTCCAAAAGAGAAGCCGAAGCTCACAAGTGGCTGGAACGTGTCGGACTTGGGGGCTATCAGAATCACTATCCCTATCAATTATCGGGTGGGATGCAGCAGCGCGTCGGCATCGCCCGCGCACTGACGTCTAACTCTGACATTATGCTCATGGATGAGGCGTTCTCGGCGCTTGATCCACTTATTCGCACGGATATGCAGAATCTGCTGCTCGAACTGCAGACAGAACTGCACAAGACCATTATCTTCATCACTCATGATCTGGATGAGGCACTAAAGCTGGCGGATCACCTTGTCATATTGAAAGATGGTGCGGTCGTTCAGCAAGGCGAGCCTCAGGATATCCTTCTCAATCCAGCTGACCCATACATTGAAGATTTCGTCGGAGATATCAACCGCGCCAGGGTACTGCGCGTTCGTTCTATTATGCATCCCGGTGAGGACGGGGATCACATCGCGGGTGACGTGGACCAGAATGCAACACTCGAAAGCGTCATCGAGCTTTCAGCGGGGAATACGCAGAAAAATTATCGTGTCTGTGCCGACGGTGTGCCCGTCGGCTTCCTGGACATGAAGGAATTGGTCAAAGCGCTCGTTCCTGCACGGACAAACGCATCACGTTCCCGGGCTGCCCGCTGATCCCGAAGCCAACCGATCAGGCGGCAAAGAATCGCATCGTCGGGTCGGCTTCAATCTGTGCGAACAGCCAGTCAACAAAGGTATCGAGATTCAGGTTTGGTGCTCTTTCTTTTTGCGTCGCAAGGTACCATCGGCCTGGCTCTGACACGGAGATATCAAACGGTCTGACCAGACGCCCCCTTTCAAGGTCGCGCGCGCAAAAAGGTGCCCTTGAGATACTGATTCCCTGATTGTTCAAAACGGCTTCTCGGACAAGCGGGTAGTTGTCGAAAACCGTGCCAAATTTCATGGTTTTACGGTTGAGGCCCGCCGCATCCAACCAAAGGTCCCAGTCATCCGGCTCGTTCCAGGTGCTTGGGATACTAAGAAGCAGAAAATTCTTCAGCTCTTCCAGAGAGATACTACGACTTGGGTCACTCAAAGTCTCTGGTGCGCAAACCGGGTAGATATCAGTTTCGAACAATGGCCTGTAGTCAAATCTCTTGTCAAATGGCGGCGCATTGAACACGCCGACGTCAAACCGATGCATGTCATAGTCGCCATCTTCAAAGGTAGATACGATGCGAACGCGTGTATTCGGGTTTTCCTGGAGGAAATCCGCTAATCTGAGCTGTAACCACATCGTATTAAAACTTGCGTAGGATTGAACCAGTAATACCTCCGGTTCCTCAGGCGCCTGTACGCGTCGCGTGGCCTTGATAATCCCCTGAATGTGTTCACGAATCGGCGGGTAATACTGTTCGCCTGCCGGTGTCAGTTCAACCGAACGACTGGTTCGCTCCAGTAACTGAACTCCGATTGTGGTTTCCAACGCCTTGATCTGGTGGCTGATCGCTGCATGTGTTACGCATATCTCGTCGGCTGCTTTGCGGAAGCTCTTGTGTCGCGCCACTGCTTCGAAGGCGCGAAGTGAAACTAGGGTAGGCATATGGGTGATCATAGATCAATCTTCTTACATATGTGTAAGACAAATATTGTTTAGAATGTTTAATTTAGCTAACTGATATCTATATCCTTTCGAATGATGATTTTACAACAGGTGAGGAGCTATTTCGATGAAATCTTCATTGGTTAGTAAAATTTGACGAAAGAAAAAACTTTTCAATTCGGAAAAATTGAAAAACGTGCAGAATAACAACTAAAGAAACTGAGGATTTTGTTAGATTGACTTTCGTATCGACTTCATCGCATGCAAGTGATTACCCGTTGCTGATCAAGCAATTACTGACAAGGTCGAAGACTGTGTCAGCTAGGCAAGAGATCATTAGTGGCGCTGACATGCGAATGACCTACGCTGATCTCAACGAACGTATTGGTCGGCTAGCCTGCGCTCTCAGGGCCAACGGGATTAGCGAGGGAATGCGCGTCGGTGTCATGGATTGGGATACCCATCGCTATCTTGAGTGTTTTTTTGCAGTTCCGATGATGGGCGCAGTTTTGCATACCATCAATGTACGCCTCGCGCCTGCGCAGGTTCTTTACACGATCAATCACGGCCAACCGGATCTGATCATTGTGCATGAAGACTTCATGCCATTGATCGATAAAATCCAATCGAGCTTTGAGCGAAATATCAAAATAGTCCCGATCGGAAACGGCAAGGGATATGAGGACTGGATAGGTGATGTTCCTTCGAGCTTTAACTTTCCGGATTTCGATGAAAATCAGACCGCCACACTGTTTTATACAACCGGAACAACCGGCAATCCTAAGGGGGTGAGTTATTCACACCGGAAACTGGTGCTTCATACATTGGGTTTGATTGCTGGCTTCGGCGCAGTTCCGGGAAATGCCGGATTCAATCGGGATGATGTCTACATGCCGTTGACGCCTTTGTTTCATGTCCATGGATGGGGATTTCCCTATGCAATGACGTTGTTGGGAATGCGTCAGGTCTACCCCGGTCGATGCTCACCTGACAAGATTTTGCGACTAATTGCTTCTGAAGGCGTCACGTTTTCTCATTGCGTACCCACTATTTTATCCATGATCCTGGACCATCCCGATTCCCTGGGAACAGATCTAAGCCGGTGGAAAGTTATTATTGGGGGAGCGGCTTTGTCTCGCGGTTTGCAGGAGCGTGTCAGGGCGGCAGGCATTTCCCTGCATGCGGCTTACGGGATGTCTGAGACTTGTCCGTTTCTGACAGTGGCGGATTTATCCTGCGATGATCCTGATCTTCGTTCCCAAACCGGCTATCCAGGTCCTCTGGTTGACCTTCGTGTTGTTACGCCCGATATGCGGGATGTACCGAATGATGGCGAAACCACCGGCGAAGTGGTGGTTCGTGCCCCTTGGCTGACACAGGGTTATCTCGGTGATCCGGAAGCATCCGATGCTCTTTGGGCAGGTGGGTATTTACACACTGGAGACGTTGGTTATATCCGTCGCGACGGATCCTTACAAGTCACCGACCGTCTCAAGGATGTGATTAAAACGGGAGGCGAATGGATATCGTCGCTTGAACTTGAGGACATTGTCTCGGATTGTGATGGTGTGGCTGAGGTGGCGGCATTTGGTATTCCCGATGAACGTTGGGGTGAACGCCCGATGGTCGTGGTTGTTAAAGCTGATGACGCACTGGGTGAGGAAGATATCCGTTCGGTGGTTGTGGGCAAAGTTGAGCAGGGGCGGTTGTCAAAGTGGGCAACGCCAGAACGTATTATCTTTATCCAAGAGCTGCCCAAAACAAGCGTCGGAAAAACGGATAAGAAGGTCTTGCGCGCCATTTATGGAGGTAAGTCATAGTGCAGACAGAATCAGTTTCAGTGGGTCTGCTGCACGCGTTTCGGGAACTGCTTCAGCAGCGAGATTCCCACTCGGCAGGTGTGGCTGAAGGTGTAACGGAAGTGTTAGCTGGCCTGAATCGACATCTTGAAAATTCGCATACTGCTTTAGCGGAAAATCCAGCTCTGCCTGACGAACGTGTGAAATTGCTGGATCGATCTATAGCCAGCATAAGCAAACCTACCCTTCAGTCATTCGCCGAACAAATCAGGCTCGCGCGAAATCGACTGACCTGGCGAGTTGACTATGGATTATTCTACCCAAAGGAAGCCGATGTCGGTCAGGCCTATCGCGATGGCAACATGCACAGCGAATTGATTGGTCCCAATGGTTGTGTATTCCGCGACGATGATTTCAGTCTTGGATTATTCATGCTGGCGCCAAAAACGTTTTATCGGGACCACGATCATGCAGCACCGGAGCTTTATTATAATTTAACCGGTCCTTGCGGATGGCGCTTCGACAAGGGGCATTGGCAGGACTTTGCTGCAGGAAGCCTGGTCTGGAATCCCCAAGGTCTGGCGCATGCCATGAGGACCTACGCACAGCCGTTTCTGTCCGTATATAGCTGGACCAGTCATGTGAACAGTCTTTGCCGGGTCGTGCCGGTGGACGACTGGTTAGAAATTGAAGCGCAACTGGTCAATCCACAAGGCGACCTAAAATTCGATAACTCGCAACCATAATTCATTACCAGGTTCTGGATATCTAGATGCAGCTACCCCCAGTTAAGTTCAGGAACATTAAAGTCGAATCCGAAGACAATATCGCTATTGTCAGTCTCAATCGACCAGCCAAGCGAAACGCACTCAACGCCGAAACGATAGAGGAGTTGATTTCGATTTTTTCCGTACTCCCTCGTAGCGGCGCAAAAGCGGCTGTCTTACGTGCGGAAGGTGACCATTTTTCCGCGGGCCTGGATCTGATTGAACATCATCAGCAGGGGCGCACTGCGGGAGAATTTATGCAGATCTGTCTGCGCTGGCATGAAGCATTCAATAAAATGGAATATAGCGGCGTACCTGTAATCGCCGCTTTGAAAGGTGCAACCGTCGGTGGCGGCCTGGAACTGGCTTCGGCAGCGCACATTCGTGTGGCTGACAAAACGACTTATTTTGCCCTGCCGGAGGGGCAGCGTGGGTTATTCACTGGCGGAGGTGCCACTATTCGCGTTTCCGAGCTTATTGGTCGAACCCGTATGATTGACATGATGTTGACCGGACGAATTTATCAAGCCGAAGAAGCGATGAGCATCGGTTTGTGCCAATACCTTGTTGAGGACGACAGCGACTCCAGAGCGCTTGAAATTGCAAATGCAACAGCGGAAGCACCTTCACTCTCCAACTTTGCCATCTGCTCAACGATTTCGCATACGCGCAACATGTCTGCACTCGATGCGTCTTATATGGAAGCCTTTGTTGCCGGTGTGGTCAATACACAGGCCGACGCAAGCGACAGGTTAGCAGCCTTTGCCGACAAAACTGCAGCACGTGTGAGACCTGACTAACATGACCCGGAATACAACCATGATCCATTATCAGATTATTGACGACGTTGCCGTTATCATTATGAATTCCGCGCCAGTCAATGCTCTCGGTCTGGCGATGCGACGATCGCTGATCGACCACTTAAAACGGGCAATTGATGACGATCAGGTCAAAGCCATTGTTATCGCATCGGATCTGCCGCTATTTTGCGGGGGTGCCGATATCAAGGAGTTTAAAACCGGCCAGCTGTTTGATACGCCCAGCTTACCAGGCGTCATCGATGCTTTTGAAAATACGCCCAAGCTGACCCTTGCCGCAATCAACGGCACCGCGATGGGGGGTGGTCTGGAACTCACACTCGGTTGCGATTATCGTATCGCACAGGCATCGGCAAAAATGGGTTTGCCCGAAATCAAACTGGGCTTGTTCCCGGGTGCTGGTGGTACCCAGCGCCTGCCCAGGATCGCCGGTTTACCGCAGGCCTTAGACATGGTTCTGTCAGGCAATCCGATTTCTGCGCAGCAGGCACTCGACAGTGGGCTGGTTGATCGAGTGCTGAATGAAGGTGCCGGACTTCTCGGCGCTGCAATGGACTACGCCAGAGAGCTAATTGCCAACAATGCACCTCTTCGAAATTGCGCCGATATTGCTGTTGATCAATCTGAAACAAATCCAGATTATTTCGAGCAAACCCGAAATAAAATAGCACCAAAAACCGTAGGTCAGGTTGCGCCTGAAATCTGTATTCAGTCGCTGCAACGTTCAATTACAATGCCTTTCGCGGATGCCCTGGCGGCGGATGTCAAAGCCTTCGATGATTTGTTACAGACCCCGCAGGCACGGGCTTTGATTCATCTGTTTTTTGCCGAACGCGAAGCGCAGAAAATTCCCGGCGTAAGCCGTGATACACCGGTTCGCGAGTTGACATCAGTTGCGGTAATTGGTGCGGGAACTATGGGTATAGGTATTGCCATTGCCTGTCTCGATGCCGGGTTTAAGGTAACGATGCTGGAAATGAGCGCAGAAGCGCTGGACAGAGGGCTCGGTAACCTGCAAAAGCATTATGCGCGCATGGTTGAAAAGGGCCGCATCGATGAATCGAGGGCGCAGCAATGCAAGAGCGCGGTTAGCGGAACGCTGGATTATACCGATCTAGGTGACGCTGATCTGGTTATCGAAGCTGTCTTCGAAGACCTCGCCATCAAGAAAGTAGTGTTCGAGCAGCTCGACAGGGTCTGCAAGCCGGGCGCAATTCTGGCATCGAATACGTCGACCCTCGATTTGAATGCGATTGCCGGTTTTACAAATAGACCAGCCGATGTGATTGGCCTGCATTTTTTCAGCCCGGCAAACATCATGCGCCTGCTCGAAGTCGTGCGTGGCGAAAAAACCGGCGCTGATGTAATTAAAACGACGCTCGTATTCGGCAAGCGTGTCCGCAAACTACCCGTCGTTGTCGGCGTTTGTTATGGCTTCGTCGGTAATCGAATGCTCGAACCCTATTTTCGTGAGGGCTCCAGGCTGTTGCTTGAAGGGGCATCGCTGGAACAGGTAGATAACGTGCTGACCGGATTTGGTATGGCGATGGGTATCATTTCAGTCTCTGATCTTGCAGGAATCGACGTCAGTTATCGGGTTCGTGAATCGCGTCGCAATGCCATTTCCCATGACCCAACTTATCAGGCCATTCAGGACAGGCTTTTCGAGTTGGGGCGTTACGGTCAAAAAACTGGGCGTGGCAGTTATTTCTACGAAGGGCGCGAAAAGAAAAACGATCCGGAAGTAATCACACTGTGCGAACAACTAGCTGCAGAACATGGTATAGAGCGGCGTCAGATTTCAGATCAGGAAATACTCGAGCGCTGTCTCTATCCACTCATTAACGAAGGCATGCAAATTCTCGATGAGGACATTGCCTATCGGTCGGGCGATTGCGATCTCATCTGGGTCAACGGCTATGGTTTCCCCGCCTGGCGCGGTGGCCCATTGCAATATGCTGACGAGATCGGGCTCGATACCGTTCTGACCGGCATGAACCATTACCGCAAAGCGCTGGGAGAATATGGCGAAATGTGGTTTAAGCCCGCGCCGTTACTTGAAAAATTAGCGGGTAACGGGACAAAACCGGATGAATGTATTCCACGCTCAAATCATTAACCAGGAAACACTATGAAAGATGCAGTGATCGTGTCGACGGCACGCACGCCAATCGGGCTCGCCTTCAAAGGCTCCCTCAATAACATCAAGTCACCCACCCTGAACGCGCATGCGATTCGTCATGCGGTGGATCGAGCCGGTGTAGCGCCCGATGCAATCGATGATGTCGTCATCGGATCGGTATTGAATGCGGGGACCGCCGGGATGAACATTGCCCGTAATGCATCGCTGGCGGCGGGGTTGCCCTATTCGGTGGCTGCGCAAACCATTGATCGTCAATGCGCCTCCGGGTTGATGGCAGTCGCTACGGCCGCTAAACAGATTATTGTGGATGGCATGGAAACCGTTGTTGCCGGTGGCCAAGACAATATTTCAGCAGTACAAAACCAGTATCTGCAGTGGGTCGGCGACGAGACCGATCCAAATGTTATTGAGAATGCCGAACATGCTTATATGCCGATGTTGCTAACCGCTGAAAATGTTGTCCGGAAATTTAACATTAGCCGCAAGGCGCAAGACGAGTACGCATTGCAGTCTCAAATGCGCACTGCGGCAGCCCAGCAAGCGGGAAGGTTCGATGACGAAATCGTGCCTATCGATACCACTCGTTTGATCAAAGACCGAGAGACTGGAGAGATCAGTTACCAGGAAGCCACGCTATCAAAGGACGAAGGCAATCGACCCCAGACCACGCTCGACGGTCTGGCGTCGCTGAACCCTGTAATAGAAGGTGGCAGCGTCACCGCTGGTAACGCAAGCCAGTTGTCGGACGGCGCATCGGCCTGCGTATTGATGGAAGCAAGCCTAGCTCAGAAACGCGGGCTCGACGCCATGGGTATTTATCGGGGTATGGCGGTTGCGGGCAACGAGCCGGAAGAAATGGGCATAGGTCCGATCTATGCGATTCCGAAATTACTTGCGCGAACCGGCCTGAAAATGGACGACATCGACCTGTGGGAAATCAACGAAGCGTTTGCTTGTCAGACAATCTATTGTCGGGATAAGCTTGGCATCGACAATGAAATCTTTAATGTCAACGGCGGCGCAATATCAATCGGTCACCCTTATGGCATGACGGGTGCTCGCCAGACCGGACATATTCTGATCGAAGGCAAGCGCCGCGGCGCGAGATACGTTGTGGTGTCGATGTGTGTTGGCGGTGGTATGGGAGCGGCTGCATTATTTGAAGTCGCTTAGTTTCATGGAGGAAAATTAGTTTAGACAGTAGGTCCAAGGCGCGACTATTGGTCCATCACTATTAAAATAAAGACCTGAGTGTCCGTTTCTAATCGATCCTTGAATCTTAACCAAAAATTTCCAATATCCGCTTTTACCGAGCTTCACTCCGCCCATAGTGATCTATTTCGGCAAACAGTGCCTGTCCCTCCTATAAACTCGTCATCGTTGATTTAATAGAGTTTTTTCTGAGAGGAATTTTCTGATGAAAGCGTTAAAATGGGTGCAAATTTTTCTTGGAACGGTCTGCTCCCTATTCAAAATACACCGAAGTCTTGCGCTTGAGAATCTGGCGCTTCGCCAACAGCGTGCTGTATTCAAACGCCAACACCCTCGGCCGACATTACATAGCTCAGAGCCTTTTGGGTTCTGATATCCAGTTCCTAGTGTGACTGGCGTAATGTTTTGCATATAGTTTAACCTGAAACTGTTGTTCGTTGGCACCGATAGGGTTTTAAACGCTACTGGACTTGGAAGTGCCGAGATAAAGGTAGGTCAAAGATTAATCGTGAGCTGCGACAACTAATTCGGGAAATCAGTCAATCAAACCCTCTATGGGGTGCACCACGCATACATGGCGAACTCCTTAAATTAGGATTCAGGGTGTCTGAAGCAATGGTTTCAAAATACATGATTCGGCATCATCGTCCGCCTTCACAATCTTGGCGCACGTTTTTGGATAATCATACAAAAGAGTCAATATCACTGGATTTCTTTGTTGTGCCAACGGCTACATTTAAAGTGCTGTTTGTTTGCTTGATACTGAGCAATGAACGCAGAAATATTCTTCACTTCAATGTGATGATGAACCCGACCGCAGACTGGACAGCTCGGCAGCTACTAGAGTCTTGTGGGTTCGAGGAAACGCCAAAATACTTGATACGGGGCAGAGACGCGATCTACGGCAAGGCTTTCAGTCATCAAGCGAATGTTCTAAATATTTGCGAAGTTGTAACCTCCCCGCAGTCACCTTGGCAGAATCCATACGTTGAGCGCGTAATCGGATCAATACGGCGGGAGTGCACCGATCACGTTATTGTGCTTGGAGAACGGCATCTTAAACGTATTCTCAGGGAATACGTGGACTACTACAATCAAACTCGTACCCACTTGTCGCTCGATAAGGACGCGCCAATAGCTCGCGAAAATCAGAAAGTTGAAGACGGTAATGTCGTTTCCATTCGAAGAGTGGGCGGCTTACATCATGAATATCGACGCATGGCAGCCTGAAATTGATTACGGATTAGTTTTTAGGAACGACAATCGGGGTATGAGGGCTGTTCTCGATGTCGAGATACCCTTGATGTTCCTCGTCTGTCTCGAAATCCTTCCGCTTGAGAACGGGGGAAGTTTAATTTTCTTTTCGGTCATGATGTAGAGAAAAATGAAATTTGGTGAGTGTCCTGCTTGGAAAAAGTGTTTTTAGAACAAGAACTTTTCGTTCTTCGTCTATGACATAAGGAACGGCAATGGCGTATTCATCCATTTGTGCGGTGACCTATCCCTAGAAAAAGTACCATGACAAGGATGAGCTGCATAGCAAATGAGGGTACTATTTTTTGACAACCCATCCTGGATTGGTAAGATGGGGAACACCCTTTTTCTGACAAACTATGCCTTCAGCTGACAAGTATGATACTGATGACCCGCTCTTTGATGTGGAGCATGGGCTTCTTTTTAATAAGCTTGGGATTACCAACGCAGAAGAACTGGAACACGCCGAGGGTACAGCTTTACAAAAAGCATTTGAAAACGCCGCTCTTTCGTATTCTGATATTCACCAATTCTCTGTAGCAGATGTTAAAGCGCTTCACCGTCTTTTTCTTGAAGAGATATTTACATGGGCTGGTGAATATCGTGTTGTTGATATCTCATCTGCTGATATTCGCTGGTGTCATGCGCAATATATTCCCAAGGAAATGCATCGAATTGACCAGTGGCTTTCACAAAACACACCTTTCAACCCAAATTGGCCAAGGGGAAAGATAGTTCAACTAATAGCAGAAATACACGGTGAGCTTATTGTGATTCATCCGTTTCGAGATGGTAACGGCCGCACGACCCGCCTACTCTGTGATTTGCTCCTTATGCAATCAAATACGCCTCCTATTCGCGCCCAACAATTCTATGAAGATAGAACGCCTTACTTCGAAGCGATACAAGAAGTACGGCGGGAAGCATCTTATGAAAAACTTATTGCTCTTTTGGATTCGATGATTGATTTAAAACCCGTGTAAGCTTTGACCGCTGGTTACGAATTTCTTCCGCCTGCTTAAGGAGTCTTTCGGCAGTAGATTTCATGCCTTCCATACCTGAGTTGAATGCGGCTACCTCGTAGGCAAGAATTTTCTGTTCTTCAGGGGAAAGGTTTTCATAGAACTTCATAGCCGTACCATACCGTTTTTTCCGTGTAAAAGCGAGAGCATAAACAATTGTAACCAGACTGGGCAATTGCGGTCTATGGTTGTGGGGATTTTGTGGGGATGAGTCCCACGTAGTTATGCATTGTTATGCAAAAGCGCAACGGACGCCCTCGCTAAGTTGTGGAAAAGTAATGTTTAAATCTACAAGCAATGCCCTCATAATCCATTGGTCGTAGGTTCAAGTCCTACCGGGCCCACCATATTTTTCAACTGTCACCGTATTTTCAAATTTTGGGTGCATAGCCAGCTTTTTGACCTCTCTTCTTATGCATTTTTACTAGTAGAACATCCATTACCAAGAGTGTTAGTTAGTAAATAATTCTTTACTTTTATTAAAGCATAGTAAACAATCCTTTACTATGAAGCCAACAGGAAAATACGTAACAACAAGCGTAGCTGGAGAGAACGTTAAGGCATTCGTCCCGAATAGTCTTCCACCCAAAATATCTAAAAAAGAGCTGTCAGGGCTTGAGCATCAATTACAGGAAGCAGAGCTCGCTTTAACAAAGTTGCAAATTGCCGGACAAATGATTCCGTCAATAGATTGGTTCATATATGCATTCATCCGAAAGGAAGCATTGCTCTCTTCTGAGATAGAGGGAACACAGGCCACTCTGACCGATATTTTTTCTTACGAACATTTGAATCAGTCGGGTGATTCTGCTATTGAGGATATTGAGGAAGTTGCGAACTACGTTAATGCAATTAACTACGCCTTTAAAGAGTTAGAGAAGCCTCGGGGATTACCTCTTTCTATCCGCCTACTGAATCAGTGCCATTTAAGGCTGATGCAAGGTGTGCGTGGAGCAAACAAACAACCTGGCGAAATAAGAACATCACAAAACTGGATTGGAGGATCAAGACCGGGTACGGCAACTTTTGTTCCGCCACCCCCGCTCAATGTCCAGTCGCTCCTCGGAGAGATGGAAGCGTGGTGGCACAAAGAAGATGCCTTACCACCATTAATCCGAATCGCAGCGTCTCATGTGCAATTTGAAACCATCCATCCTTACCTTGACGGCAATGGCCGAATTGGAAGAATGTTGATTACATTATTATTGGCACAATGGGATTTGCTGGATAACCCTCTGCTGTATTTGAGCCACTATTTAAAACAAAACCAAACAGAATATTACTCAAGGCTGGGGGCCGTTCGGTTAGAAGGTAATTGGTCGGGTTGGTTTGAATTTTTCTTAAATGGCGTGTCATCTATGGCATCGGATGCCGCGGATACTGCAAGTGCTTTGCATCAACAGGTTAACAAAGACCGAAAAATGCTACATGCCAGCTCGAAAGCAACAGTATCCGCGATTCAACTGTTCGAGAAACTCCCGGAAAATCCGATAATTTCAATGCCGCTTGTTGTTAGGCTTTTGGATGTAACAAAACCGACTGCGATAAAGGCAATTGGAGTGCTAGAAAATTGTCACATCATTGAGGAGGTCGGCAAAAGTCGGAGAGATAAAAGATACAGGTACACCAAATATATGGAAACACTACAGTAAGAAGAGATGTTAACTTTAATTAGATCTATCCCAATTTTTCTTAAATGTGGTGCCTGTATTAAACGTTAATCAGCGGAAAATATTGAAAGCTTGGATATCCAGAACGTTAAATCATTAAAAAATAGTATTCTCAATCAGTTAAAGTTTCAGTTACAACTGTGTTTCAGGCATAAGACGTGTAGCGACCCAGCGAATCCAAGAATGCATCACCTATTTTGGTGTTTTCTACCCGTCAACAAACAGACCCGCCCCACAAAGATAAATATCCTTGTCAGGTAATTGGTACTTATGGAGGAATTTTCAGTAGTCAGGTCGAATATAGAATCCGATTCGCAGTGAGTCCACCCATCCACTTCTGTTGCAATCGGTTACAGAGGGATTGAATACGATTCAATGGCCCAACCACTCGTCTAAATCCAGTACTGTAGGTTGTCAAGACGTTTAGCCAGTTCTCTTTCTCAATACCAAGTCGATCAAGTATTTTTGGAAGGTGTTCCGGTATCGATCCTTTTTTATTCGACGCAATGGCTCTGCCTGTCCAGTCCACTAATTCAAGATAATCGTGTAAATCCATCGGTAGATGATGATCTGAGTTGGTGGGATCAAAGGGTATTAATGCAATGGAGCGGTTTTTAGAATCGGATTTATCGTTTTCAATCCGCTGTTGTATCGAAGTGTAATCCGATTCCTCTGGTGTTTCTACTATACCCGCTCGTATAGGGTTGAGATCCACATAGGCCATGCACGTAAGCAAAGCTCTTTCATCGAGTAATGCCTGGGTTTTATACCGCCCTTCCCAGAACCGTCCCGTACACTTATCTTCGGCATTGGCCCGTCTGGCTATGGATTCGTTTAAACACCGCATAAACCAGCTTAAGGAACACAGTCTGGATTTCCACTGTTGTATCAGTTCTTTAGCGTAGTGTTCAATTGCGGGGCTTTCTTCTGTTCCAGCTATCCAGGAGCGCACAAAATCAGGAACACGAAACAACTTCCCCATCTTTCGATGATTTCATTATCGCCCCATTCGATAGATTCCGTTGCATGCAGCTTTAGTACGATATGGCAGTGATTGGACATCACCGCATAAGCGGCAATATCGACGGCAAATGCGGTTTGTAGAAACGCTACACGCTCTTGAATCCACCTTCTTCTATGTTCGAAGCATTTACCAGAATAGTGATCCGTACCACAAAGAAAGGCTCTACGCACGCAACGGGTAGTGATGTGATAGTACGGGGTATCGTCTAAACAGATGAGTTGAGATCGGGCTACGGTCATGAAGGCACTCCTTGTGCAGTTATTCCATTTATGAATCTAAAGATTATCGACTAATCAATACGGTTTCAACTTCTATTTTTTGGCTGTCCTGTGTTTTGGCTATACTTCGAGCCGAGCGTCAATCTCGGCTATGCTTTCAAACACATCAGACTTAAGTATGCGCTTGAGGTGGTTTGATCAGGGACTCGGCTGGAATACCCAAACCTTCATGCAGCTTCCAGATCATTTTTAGCGTGAGTGAGCGTTTGTGATTGAGAATCTCATAGACTCGATTACTCTTACCAATCATGGGCTCGAGGTCTTTCACGGTTAATCCTTTGCGTTCCATCTCGAACTTGATGGCTTCAACAGGATCAGGCAATTCCATTGGAAAATGCTTCGCTTCGTGGGCCTCGATAAGCGTGACCATTACATCCAACTTTTCACCTTCTGGTGTATCAGGGCCAGCCATCATTAGGTTTTCAACCTCTTTTAATGCCGCTCGATAGTCGGAATCAGTTTTTATAGCTTTAATGTCCATAATTTTTCTCCGGCAATTAAATAGTTTGTACATCAATTTTGTCATATTGCGCATGGGTACCGATGAACCGGATGTAAACCACGCGATAGGCATAGTTGATCCACACGACGAGTCGATACTTATTGCCTGCAATATTGAAAACCACACGCCCGTCTTTGAGGATGCTGGCATTTCTGAAGTCCTGCTTAACGTCAGCAGGCGCGCTCCAGTCAGCCGCTGAGGCCATACCGACCTTAACCAATAAATAGCTGTAATCAATATCAACCCTGAACCAATCAAGCCAAAATCGAGCACAAATTCCAGATAATCATTGTGCGCATAAGAAAACATAACCGCCAGATCGGCCGATTGTACGGTACGAAACACATCCTCAAATGTCCCCACGCCAATACCTGTAACCCATACCATAAACGGTAGATCCATTAACGATACCCATGCTTGCCAGCGGCCTCTTGATTCTGGCAAGTTCACAAACCGTTCGGTCAACGATTCCACACCAAACCATATCCCTGCAAGCGCCACCACAATAACCACGATCACTCCGAACCATTTTGACGCTTTACCGACCTCGTTATCACCGTGTTGATTTATATTCCAGGCCACCGACCAAACCAATAATCCGAACATGGCAGAGGCCAACCCTAATCGAGATTGACTCAGCAATATGGCTAATCCAATCAGTAGAGAGATTAATCCAGCCCATACAAATCGAATATTTACATAATAATTTTTATCTCCTGAACCAGTCCTACCTGACCGAACCCGACCCGATCGCCTCGTCCATAACAACAACGACAGTAAAATCGGCCAGGTCAACGCCAAGAAACCTGAAAAGTGATTGCGATTAATAAATGTGCCGGTTGCAAAACCTATATAGTGCTCCTTTTTCCAGACACCTAGAATAGTCTCCTGCCCAGCGAGATAGGCTGTTAACCCATAACCCGCCTGAAAGATTACAAGCCACACAATTAAAACCGTCAACACTTTTATCGCCTGACTATCCATCTTAGAAACCATCCAGGCCACCATCCAGTAAGCGCTAAATACCGCCCACCCGCTCATTACCGACGCTGGATAAACAGAGGTTATCGATTGTTGAAGTTTTCCCGTTTCAACCAATGGGCCAGCGCTAGTTGGCAAACCCAGAAAGTTGGTAAAAAACTGGACGGCGAACAAAACCGTCACCAGCGCCCAAACAATCTTCCAGGGTAATTGCATCATCGGCTGCCATCGAGGATTCAATATTCTTGCAAGCACAAACACAATAGCAAACTGAGCACCAATAGCGCTCGTGAGAATACCCCTTACCCAGTCGCTATTGCCCCCCAATGCCAGTACGGTAAGACATAAAAGACTGATCAACATTCCCAACTGGAGCGACCAAATAATTTTCATATCATTCATTATAATCGAATAACCGATACCTGTGCTCCTTCATCCCGTGCTCCATCTCGGCCAACTTAATCTTAGGCACCCGCCCAAGTTTCTCCTTCGGTTTAGTCGGATCTATCAACTAAAGTCTCCTCCTCCAATAGGTCTACAAACTGTGGGTTTACTGCAATAATCAATCTACCACTCTCTGCATCATATCGCTACTCATCTAAACTACCCCCTTCCAGCGATTTTTCTTGCCCAGATGGGGCTAGGCAAAATCCACGAAATCACGCTCTGAATAGTACATCTCGGTCAGAATAAAAAATTGCGTCGATACGGTTCATCAGGGCGATTTAGATAAGGTTAAAAGCGTCTACCAGATCGGCGATAATAATGCCGCTAAATAACTCAACCGAGCTACATCTAAACTCTTTAACTCCATCTTTGAACAGACTTCACCTTATCTTGACTGACTTCTGTTTTCCGCTAAAGATAACTCCCTGTTCAGTATCAGTTTAACTTTGCAAATAGCCTAAAAGACCATCGTGTGGTGAGGGCTGTTACTGGATGCATATAGTCTTTCGGGTAATTATTTAAATCCCCAAGTATGTGTGTTTTGTTAAGTTAATGGTGCTGTGTCGGGCATTATAATCCATGGCGGGTTGATCTACGCAACGTTCTCTCGATGAGATGGTTTGACTTTTCGCCATGTCGGGTGCCGCCGGAGTATGACACTGACATCTGTAAAAGTTTGCTGCAGCCCGGTACGCATTCTGCCTGCTGTCAATAGAGGATGTTTTCTCCATCATCTACCTGAGAAGTATTAACTCTATCTAACGCGCTTTAATGCCTCCAATACATCGAATATAGGAATAGCAAATGAAACGCCCTGATAACCGCCTGATTTGCTGTAGATCTGAGAATTGATTCCGATCACTTCGCCATCGGTATTGATCAGTGGGCCTCCAGAGTTACCGGGGTTGACTGCTACATCTGTCTGCAAATACCCTATTTTTTTGTTTGTGGGAAGCTTTCTGCCTCTGGCACTGATGATGCCCTGAGAGGCGGATTTTTCGAAGCCAAAGGGTGCGCCTATTGATAGCACCCATTCGCCTACTTTGAGCTTGTTCGGATCGCCAAATGTTGGCACCTGAAGCCCGGATGCCTTGATCTTGAGCAAAGCGATATCGCTTGATTTATCCGTGGCGATCACTTTTGCTTTATATTGTTTCTTGCCATCGATGGAGACCCATATTTTTGTTGCATTTTTAACCAGATGCGCCACTGTGACGATTTCGCCTTCGCTGGAAACAATCAAGCCGGTGCCGATGGCTTTAAGGCGGCGGGTTTTACCCGTATTTTCGAAGAATCGGCCGAAAAAATCCTTAAGTTCACTGTCTTCAGAATTTTGCGAGATCTTTGGCAAGTTTTCTGAATCGCTGTTATTGGGCACTTTCTTTTTTACCGTGATGGTTACCACGGAAGGCATATTTTGCGCTACGATGTCGATGAAATCCGGGCGATTCGCTGCATTGAGGGTTGTCGCCAGGAGAATCAGGAGTAAACAGGCGAGAATTAACCGGCGAATGCGGCGCGGAAAGCGGAAACTGTGTTTTTGACCAGCAAATGTCATTTTATGATTTTCGCGCCAATACTTCAGCAAACAGCCTGGTAATCAACATGGCAAGCAACACCCCCACTAGATTCGCATAGACGTCGTATTCGTTATAAATTCGCAGGGGGCGGAAGGCACCCTGCAGATATTCAAACAGTGGCGCCATGGCAATGATCGTTGGCCAAAATACCATTCCCTTTACCGCAGGAAGTGCTAGCCTGGCTGTCAGGCCAAGGGCCAGAAAGGCGACAATGTGGCCAAGTTTGTCGGAATGCTCGAACAAGTCTTCCGGGGGAAGTGGCCTGAAATAGGCGTATAGAACGATGGCTATCGATAGCAGAAACGTAGACCAGTGAAATAAAGGATGTTTTAGAATTTTTGTCATATTGAGTTTTTTTGGCCCGCCAAATAAAGATGTGATCAATCCAAACCTTAGTTAGATCTGGGTGACCCTGGCTACGTGGCTTGAGTTTATAACACTATTTCGCCTGCGCGCCTACCTACTCGGTTGCTGCGCCAGACCTGGGCGGTACACTCCATTAGTTATGCCGTTTGGCTCGACCATCGCTTCAATCTAAGCCATCGGGATATTGAGGATCTTTTAGATGAACGCGGCATTATTGTAAATCGTGAAGCAATACGGTTCTGGTATATTAGCTTCGGAGCTGTCATACCAACCTACCCGGGCCAGAGCACGAGGGATGAGGCGGTCCAAATCTCCAAAGCACACACAACGATTCTTAGGTGCACATGCTGCCGTCTATAAATCTGTTCAATTTAGAAAGGTATTTGGTTAGTGCCGATCGTTATCGAAATCTCAGGCACCGTGCCTTCAATGATTGGAGCCGTGCGCTTGCATGACAGTTACAGAGTGAGTTTCTGCTAACTCAAAGAGTTAACTTAGCAATGTCTAAGAATTTCAAGGGCGTCGTTTACTAGGTGCTTACTTACATTAAAGTCATATCACAGATCAAAACTATAGCCCAACGTCACAAAATCTTCCTTGTATACGCGTTGAATAATGTTTTTAGATTCTTCGCAGTAGGCTAATCTATAGTCTTCACTGGTAGACTTATTATAATGAGGTAGTAGCTCAGTTCTGTTGATACGAAGTTTAGAATAAATAATCTTAACATCCGATGCTAAATTCTCATATCTGCCTATGTGGTCTAATTTGACATTCTCCAACCATCTAACCTGACAATTACACTGAGAGAGCTTCTTAACACTGTATAAACCAACTGAGTCAACAGGGTGTTTTTCAAGCATGCGACAAAAAGTCAGAAACGAAACATCTTTAGGAATTTTTTTTCGGCTAATTAAAAAATAATAAAGAGAAACTGCTCTGTCATATGGATTTCGAACAATAGCAAATTTGTAACTATTCGCATCAAAATTTTTAGAAATTAAACCTTCAGAAAGCAAATGAAAATAGCTCATATGCCCAAAAGTAATTATTCCGCTATTGCTATACTGAGTTTGTATTGAATGTATGGATTTGAGTTTTTTACCACCAAGCGTACTCCAGAGACTGGTACCAGCAGTTTTTGGAATCCATATGAATACTGCATTCGGCTTATTTAGCGACTTAAAATATGATTTAACGAATTCATAGTTAAAGTTAAAATATTTTATAAGCAGATACTTTACAGTTACTTGAGGGTCTAAAACTAAGTTTTTTATTGAATCTCGTAGCATGATTCTAGTGGTTAACTAATTCTGGGCAGTGATTTGAGCTTTTATGTAAAATTGGTAAGAGCCAAACCGTTATTCGCGATAAAAGGCCGCACCCAATAGTATTACTTCATTAGCCATAATAACGCATGGCATCTTCTTACGCTACTGAACGGCACCCTGAAATTGGAATTCACTCAAATTTCAAGCTTCTGAATAATCGTTCCATTGACGAGTTATACCAACAATTCCCACGACGACTCAAGCTCTGTTTGAATCCTTGCCACTATAGCCGCTGCAAGAAACAAAGAAAGGCACACTAACTACCCTAATCTAAATAGAATAATACTCCAGCCAATTTTCTACATTATTCATAAATTCAATCTAATTTATGAGGGAGTGACAGAAAAAAGGTCACATCGTGAAATAGCAATGTGGATCAATAGACATCACAGCACTGTTTCCAAACAGTCTGAAGAGAACCCGGGGCAGACTATTTGTACTGACTTTAGGCCTTGCTCTGGTAATGCTTTTAATGTGTGATCCGTATAAGGTTTTAACCATTCTTCGCGACCAAAACGAGATTGAAATGTCGTCATATAACTATCCTTAGTTAAAGCCAGACGCTCCGCTCACAAGCGCGAGGTCTTATGGCATTCACAATGATACGGATCATCATTTTTTAAATAGCGAAATGAAATACCGTGATAAGACATTAATAATTTGTCTGCACGGCCATG
This sequence comes from uncultured Gammaproteobacteria bacterium, assembly GCA_905478855.1. Taxonomy (GTDB): domain Bacteria; phylum Pseudomonadota; class Gammaproteobacteria; order Arenicellales; family CAJQKF01; genus CAJQKF01. The sequence continues at coordinate 17,183 of CAJQKF010000148.1, read as the reverse complement.
CTTCTCCCGGTGACCTTCAATACTCTTCGATAATGCTTCAATGTAGGGTGGATAGTTATGGGAGAAGTTTGTTTGACCTATGTATTTCATTTGTTATGACTCGTGTAAGACTATCTTTTTCAATTCTTTTAACTCGACTCTTTTCGCTAATCTATTGCAAAACTAAAGTATAAAAATACTCGAGTATCTGGATAAATTCGATTCCATTGATCAACTTTTTCAACATGGCGAAGCATTTCGCTATGCACTATGTTCTATTTACATACACTTATAGTTCCTAGCCTCAACTCTTGATTTCTTAGCAGAAGGTTAAAGGCAGATGCGCCGTTAGGAGTTTCCAGCTTCGCCTTGTTCGGTATTTTCTATCCTTAGGGTGCCTTATATTCAAACTTATCGATAATCAGTTTCTCACGATTAGCAACAAGCGCAATCGCCTCATCATCATAGTAGTAGTTTAGGTCTAGCCTTCTTGATGACTCATTGGACTTCGGCTTTGCTTGAATCAGTTTTTCATAACTTGAGATCAGTGATTGATCTAAGTTAACAATCAATTCTCGGAGATCCGAATCTAGGGATTCTTGCCGAAGAATATGGTCAACGAAGAAGTTTGCGCTCTCAAAAGCTTGAATCTGAGAATTATCGTGAAGTTTATTCAATTCTTTGTAAGTGGAGGTCGTTGAGCAGAATAATTTTAAATATCGAAATGTCAGTAATCCAGCATCGCGATTCCCTGGCCAATTTGAGTAACTTTCGTCAATATCTGGGAAATACTTGGGCGTTGTCATCAATTTAAGCCACTGCCTAAAAGCTGCAGGATCATCTGCATTAGCATAAGACAATTGCCACATAGCGTGTCTATCAGAAATTAACCCCTCAATCAATCTTAGAGCCGCTTTGTGAGGCGTGGTTCTCCAACCTAAACCCCTATACACTTTTGGGTTTTTTCTTGTAACTCTTCTAAAGACGCTTCCCCTACCACCACAACCGAATGCCCAAAGAGAAACATACCAATCCCATGGATTCCTTATTGATCCAATAACTGTAGATCCATTTGCAAGTAATTCGTGGGGCACGATATTATGTTTGCCTACTGATTCCCCATCAAAAAGCTCAAGCAGAATTTTTTTTATATGACTGGACGCTGTCTTTTGTAATTCAACAAAAATTAGTTTTTTTGATATATACATTTGTTTCTCTATTAACGAACGTTAAAGCACAGCCACCGCTGACTATTCGGCGTGTGCTGCGACTTGTTATGCCATTTTATTGGTTTCATTGTGTAGTCAAATTAGCTTCGGTTAAAGTATTGGATAATAACTGTTCCATGTCATTACAAAAGTCTATGATCTTCTGTGACGTTGGCGTCAATTCGCTTGTGACCTTAGAAACCTCTTTAACGCTAGCGTCAGTGGAAGGAAAATGTGCTAATTGAATATGTACACCAGCTCGATAAGATAGTAATAATTCAGTTATATCACCATCCCAGTGACCTCCTTGCAGGTGAGACGAATTCTTCATGGTGGAAGCAAAATCTCGAAGTTGAGCGGCAAGCTCTCGAACCTCTGATGCATTGAGCCATGCCGCTCCATGCCCAGAAAAGGCAGCTGAATCGATGTTAGCACGTAATCCAAGTGTCGACACCGGGTAAAAACTGAGCCACTCCGCCACCTGAAATGTGAGCCACCGTATATTATTTAATGGGGCTAATTAAGCCGGCTTGTTTCGTCTCTCTTAACCAATAGCTATCTCCTTAAATTTGAATGATATGTGAATGATGTAGGATACAATCCGATAGCGCAGATGTTAATGCGGCGTCGTTAACGAAGGTTTGTCCCCACTGTCCGAAAGGTAGATTACTGGTTAAGGTAACGGTATATCGCCAAGTTAACTGCTTGAATTTGATAGAATCGGCAGATACATACATACAACGGCATAGATTCCCGCCCGACATTATTAGTTATGCCGTTTGGCTCGACCATCGCTTCAATCTAAGCCATCGGGATATTGAGGATCTTTTAGATGAACGCGGCATTATTGTAAATCGTGAAGCAATACGGTTCTGGTATATTAGCTTCGGAGCTGTCATACCAACCTACCCGGGCCAGAGCACGAGGGATGAGGCGGTTCAAATCTCCAAAGCACACACAACGATTCTTAGGTGCACATGCTGCCGTCTATAAATCTGTTCAATTTAGAAAGGTATTTGGTTAGTGCCGAGCATTATCGAAATCTCAGGCACCGCGCCTTCAATGATTGGAGCCGTGCGCTTGCATGACAGTTACAGAGTGAGTTTCTGTGAATTAAAAGAGTTAACTTGCCAGCACCTAAAAAAGAACTGTTTTAGGCAATTTCAGTCTTGAGCTGACGGCCAATCGGAAAACGGGAACGGCTTTTTGTCCTGATTGAAAGTAACAAACTGTAAAAGCTGAAATATGTATTTGTTTATAGTTTTGCTGAAAATACTCAGTTTCGAATTAGTTTCACAGGTTACGAGTTTGAACCCGAATTGCAGGATTACCAGAGTAACCAGAACGATTTCTGTTACGCTATATATTAGCGCGAACAGTACTACGAATAGAAGCCTGATCGCGGTTTGTCTACGGGATGCGTTGTTGATGGTGTTTATGCTCATAGGAGTAGGAATTTTGTATTAAATACACTCTGCTATATGGGGCAACCATCTGATAAATAAAGCGACAGTGCCTAATTCTAGGTAATTTATGATTTGGACTCGTTGAGGGTTTTAACTTTTAAATCCATCTTACTATGAAAAAATACAGGTTTCAGACTGTATTCAGACGTGGACTAACGCAACAGTTTTTCTAACATTCTTCATAGACCCGCGATAAAAGGTCGGGATCTTCAGCGAAGATTTCTTCGTTAACGACACGCGCTTTCGTTTATCAGAACAATTATTCATAGTAAGTCCGCTTTCTTCAACCCTCCATAACTCTATCCGTATGGGTCACATAGTTGAATACAAGACGCCCAAGCCGCGTTTTCGCAAAAAACTGGAGATTGATTTCAAGTAGCTCTGAGCAGACATTTGTTGCTGCGCTGATCTCTCCTAAATGGCCAAGTGCAGATGCGAGCCAAGCACGTCCAATATTCGTATCTTTTAAGATTGAGGCAGCGACTTTATCTCTGTTAGGTGCGGTGGAGGAGGAGAAAAGACAAAATGTAGCTTTGATCTTGACTCAGTTGCTAAGGGCCGATACCGAGGATGACTCGACTCTATTCGGGTTGACTTTCGACTTTCTCGAAACTCAAGGAGCCCCATTTATTGTTGTCACTCCAGTCAAGTACCAGTTCACCGGCAGCGAAACGGAAGTGTTGTACTTTTTGTAAAGCACCCATATAACGCTCTTCTGCTTCATTAATAGCTGATGAGCATGCCATACGAGTACTTGCGAGAGGCGCCACTACGGAGAAATCTCCCGCGAATTCTCCAACTTCGATTGTCCCCTTGTATCGGTTGCAGCCGCTGCTCCCGTAAATTCGGTCATCATCGAACCGAATATTTATCTCGAATTTCTCTGCAACCGACTCCTCATGCGACCACTGATTAAGCCGCCATTTCGATTCATCAAGGTCGGTAATATTCAGTCGACCCTGATCCTCATTTAACCGTTCTACAAAAGCATTTCCCTCTATGGCGAAGACTCGACGGCGCTTCTGTCCTGGGCAACAGGCGCCATCGTTGGGGCCAGCTTCAATTGTCTCGATTGATAATTCCCCACCGTCTATGGCGGCCGAACGTAATTGAACGCGATCTCCAATTTCCGTAGTGGCAATATTCAACAATTGGTTGCGATCATCCCGCTTAACTGCGGCCAAATACGAGAAGACGCCGCTTCCGCCAAAGTTATAGTAAAGAAGAGCGATCGCATCATCTCGCCCGTCTCCAGTGAGGTCGGCGACCACTCGAAACCTTGGGGCCAGATCCACCCGCGGCACAGATGCGCCCCCTTCGACAGCCGGCTCACCCTCCCAGCTGCCGTTTACGAGGGTAATGGGCGATTCTTCGATATCACGGTAGGTAGCCGACGCTAGATCCGTTAGAGTGGGCGTGTCCTGCGCTGAAGCGATTGGTATCCCCCAAAAGCTCAACACGCAAACTGCTATCGCCAGTTTTGCGCCGACTCGGTGCGTATCGCTTCGTTCAAAGGCCGAGAAAAATTTGTTGAGGAGATGCATTAGGCGTGACCTATAGGAAAAATCGAATGGAATCGTCCCGGGTTTACCGGAACTCGTTTGTTTACCGCAAGACACAATTGCTAACGCGTGCGGATGGTCATAATCTACCTGCTCGAAATCGGCAGGTGGAATATCTCTGGCCGGTTCCGACAGGCGTCGATTACAGCACCAACCGCCCTGCACTTTTGATGGAAAAGGTCACTTGCCTAATGGTTTTAGCCGAGCTGTTACATCACTTCCTCGGCTCGCAAGCGTTGGCGCTGCCGACTAACGCCTTCTTTTCCAACCTGTCGCCGCAATTAACAAGTTCCTGCGTGGCACGGACAAACATCTGATCCACGGTCAGGAGCCCTTCATTCTGGGCGCTTTTACCGTGGAACATACCCAGCAGCAAGACCCGTGACTGCTTTATACCTGTCAAGGACCGAGTCAAGCAAGCTTAATGGCAGAATACACGAACTTTTCGTTCTGCTAGGCTCGCTTGTCTTTCATCACGCGCATCGAGTAGTTCATCTTTCGCAAGCCGACATTCCGACGCCTCTGAATGACTCCGGCCGATCATGAAACGATCGGGCACAGCGCTTTGCTCGCAATATGCCTCTGAAACGCGTCGTACATTTGTGTGGCGCCCGTCCTCTACGGAAACGCAATCGCCCACACGAATGCCGGTGTCCTCGATAATGACGCGCATTGACCCACCATCAACCAGATCTATCGAGTACATATGAGTCTTTTTCCTATGCCGGTCAATCAATGCCCCGATGATAGCCCCAGCCACCGCTCCTTCAAGAGCCGCTTTGGTTTTATGATTGTTACGGTGGCTTGCATAAGCCATGCCGGTCATTCCACCCACCATTGCCCCCTTGGGCTTGCCCGAACTCATGTCCGCTCTCTCCACGCTGGTGACGTGTCCGTAGTGAAGATCCATGCCTTAATCAATATCCCGAAACGTATAGGATCTTGCTTGGGCGTTAGACGCTAAGGCGACAAGGCTAATCAAAATTGCAGAGTAGATAATAGGTTTCATTAAAAGTGCTCCTGTTGGGCTATTTAAAACTGAGAAGAAATTAAAATTTACATCCATTTATGTAGCAATAAAGCGGAAACTATTAATTTAGTACAGTCAAAGCGTTGAAATTCAAACAATTGGACGTACCCGTACCTCAACCATTGGCATCGCTCGACTGTTATCAACTACAGGCATAATATACTAAGAGTTCTTTTATTTGCATAGTGAACCGAAACATGTATTTTCGGGGACACAATACGTAATGAATACGATTATTTATTGAGTAGTGAGCATGCCAGCGGGATTATTCGCCAGAGTTTTGTGAAAGAACAGAAAAATTTTAGTGCCAAGGGGCTCGTAAGTTAACAGGGCGGTAACGCCAAGTGAACCTGCATTTCTTGCTAGAATGGCCAGATGGATATATAAACGCCATCGATCTCCCTCGGACATCATCAGTTACAGTCTGGTTGCACTTAAAATTGAATCTGAGCCATCGAGACATTGAAGATCTGTTAGCGGAATACGGTATTCCAGTCAGCCATGGGGATATCTGGCTCTGGTTGATCAAAATCGGATCCTTAGACGACTGCTCAAATCACATGGCGATGGGCTGAGAAAGGTCGTAACTGATAAACTGAGGCGTATGGATTTCTCTAATTTTAAGGAATTAACTTGGCCACACCAATCGAAGTAAATAAAAATTGATTCATATGCTTAATAAAGGACAGTGGATTCTCGCAGGTAGTTTTTTTGCCGTTATTTTCGGTGGGTCATTGGCATTTTGGTTGGTTGAGGATGGCTGGACATGGCTGGACGCCTTTTATATGACGATTATTTCGGTGACAACCGTGGGTTATGGCGAAGTCCAAACCTTATCTTCTGCCGGTCGAGTGGTGGCGATGGCTGTCTTATTTTCTGGCTTAGGTATCTTCGGTTTCGTAATTTCGCAGATCACGAGCTTCGCAGTCGGCGGTGCGTTGGAGGGTGTGGTGCAAAGACGGCGTACTGCCAAGCTGGCCAACAAGCTAAGTAGACACTCTGTCTACTATGGGTTCGGTGATCGCGGATATGCACCGGCGGCGGGAAATCTAAATAGTGTGGTGGTCGAACCGAATGCTCACAATACTAGCGCGATTGCGGCAAAGCAAAATAAGCACCTGGTATTGCACGCGGATGCCCATGATGCAGAGTTCTTAAAAATGGTGGGCGCCTCCAGAGCCAGAGAGATCATCGTTGTAGTTGGTAGCGATAGCCAGAATCTGGCAGTAGCTCGGGCGATCCGTGAGCGTTTGGGCTCTAAGGCGCAGCCGCGCGTCATTGCCGCGGTCGAAGATTACGTAACGCGCGACTGTTTTGCGGATGCATTGCACCAGGAAGGGATCGAATTGTTCGGCTTTGGAGAGCAGTCGTTGCTCGACCTTGCGCAGACTATGGCGCTGAATTGGGTTGAGCGGTGGCGTGATCTACCGGGAGCACCTATAAAAATTCTTCTGCAAGTCGAAGGGGCTCTACTGCAGGAAGTAATTCGGGTGTTCGCTATGGTTCTACAATTTGGAGGACTCCAAAAATTGCACATTGATGTGTATGGGGTCACAGTCGCTTTCTGCAAAGGGTTTGAAGCTCGTTTTCCTGAGTATCAGCGTTGTGCAGAAATTAACTGGTATGCCGAAGAGTTTATAGGGTTCGGCGAGTCAGATAGCGCACCTGATCTAGCATTTTTCGCTGCACCCTCAGTCACCCGGACTTCCGAATTGGCGCTCCGCTGCCTTCGTGGCGCTAGTGCGATGGAGTCGGGACAGGTTTATGGATGTTACTGGCAAAAAGAGGAATCCGACAACATTATTAGCAACCTGCCAACCATAAACCAACTATTTAAACTTTTCTCCCTTTACGATTTACTCGCCCAAAAAGATGGCCTGGTCAGTCACTCAATGGACGACCAGGGACGCAGCCTGCATGAAGCTTACCGTTCGAATGCTGAACATACGATAGTTACATGGCGGGATCTCTCCGAATTTCACCGAAACTTAAACCGCTTAGCTGCGCTGCAGCAAGTAATTTACCGTTCGGCATGGCAGAAGTGTAACGACGAAACTAAAAAGATTGAGTGGCTTGAATATCTCGCACAATGTGAACATCTACGCTGGATGTCCTTTCACCTTTTGTGCGGCTATAGACTCGATCGCCAGGGCCTACCCCGAGATCAATGGCAACGCCTAAAGGTTCATCCAGATCTTGTGCCCTTTGTGGAATTAAGTGAGAAAGAACGTGAAAAGGATCGAGTTAATATTCGTAACGCGATTAAGTAGAGTTTCTGCAAACAGTGATTCTTCACAGCCGCTTTCGAGCAGCGACCGAGTTTACGCATCGCGGGTTGTGTTGCGGTCTGACGCGATGCATTACTTGTATGGCGATTAATTCTGGTTAAATGAAAACCGATATGTTGCCCGAGAGTGCAAGCATTTTAGCGCTTAAATCTGCCCTTAGCCAAGCAGAGGAAGTTGCGATCCAGTATGCTCCAACCCGAAAAATCGTCTAATTCAACCGTAAGGAATATCGGCATTGGTCGGATTTTATGGCTCTGATGCCGCGACGGGTTTGCGAAGATTCCGGCTTGGCGAGGTCGCGTCCAATACACAATCATTAACTGAGGATATCGTGTGGAACTCGAACTCGCTTACACGTATTAATCGTCTAAGTCGGCTATTCCAGAAAGCAATCGTCTTTGAATTACCGATGATAATATGATAATTTTCTATTGATTGTATTCACTTAATTCCCTATGCGACCGTTCCCCTGTTGCTAACCAAGTATCGCTCGTTTAAAAACTTAACGAAGCCGTCGTAACCCCAAACAAAAAGTCTATGGCTTCCGACAAGATGAAAAGATTTAGCGCCTTTATTTTAGGAAATGGGTCTCTTTGTATTCAATGCACCCGTCTTTTGCTTGAGTCCGGGCATTTAGTTCATAGTATTGCCACGTCTGATAAGGGGGTCGAGCGATGGACAAAGGACCAAGGAATACCTTGTTTGATACTTACAGAGGATGCAAACTATGATCGACAGATCCTAGAAAAATACCTAGCACCCCAGTCTGTCGACTATCTTTTTAGTATTGATAACTCGCTAATCCTAACTGATGAAATTCTACGTTTACCTAAATCGTTGTCAATAAACTATCATGATGCTCCACTACCTAAATATGCAGGCCTCAACGCGACGACATGGGCTATTTCAAATGGCGAGAAAACCCATGGTATATCCTGGCATGTAATTGACAATGCTGTTGATACCGGAGATATCCTAAAACAAACATGCATACAGATCTCAGAGCACGAAACAGCATTGACATTGAATGCAAAATGCTATGACAGTGCGATTGACTCTTTTCGTGAAATCATCCACGAACTCTCATCAAATAGTGTCGTTCGGGTTTGTCAAAACTTGGACAAGCGAAGCTATTATTCAAGTAATAGTCAACCAATTCCGGCTTGCATTGTAAATTGGAATCAACCTGCGGAAAGCCTAGTTACTCTGGTGCGCTCACTGGACTTCGGTTTCTATGCTAACCCAATAGGAGTTGCCAAAATCCAACTGGATAAAATTTTCGTAGTTCCAAAAATAGTTATTAATACGCAAACAAAATCTCAACTACTTCCCGGAACAATAGTTGCCCTATCAAATGAACAAATAGTGGTCGCCACTGCGAGCACAGATTTAGCCATACAACAGTTTTACAGTTTAGGTGGGGAGCACTTATCACTCGCAGATCTTGCAGAACAATTCGGACTGTGCAAAGGATATAAACTAAGCAACGTAAATACAACGTTCCTAGATAAAATTATTGAAAGCCAAACCTCTTTTCACAGACATGAAAAATTTTGGATTCAACAACTCAGTCGCTTAAAGCTCGCTCAGTTGCCCTATGCTAAAAAAGTCGACACAACCCATCGTTCTAAGAGATTTACGCTATGCACAATAAAAATTCCCAATCTAATTCTGGAACTGTTGCATGCAGGGAAACATAACAATACGATAAAAGAAAGTTTGCTGTATTTTTATGTACTATATCTTGTCCGCCTTACTGGAAATTCTAACTTTCATCTGGCTTATCAATCTGAAGAGTTACGTCAGCGTATTAATGAGCAGGAGATTAATACGATCTATTCTTCACACATACCGCTCGAAATAGAAGTTAATGATCATTCAACACTTCAAGTAGGTATCGAAGCAATAACACAGCAAATAAAAATTTGCGAAAAACACAAGACATTTGCCCTAGATGCTACTGCTCGATATCCTGAAAGTAGCTCGCACGATAGCATTCTTGAAACGCTTAGAATCGCAGTAGACATAAACGACATTGCCGAAGAATCTGAATTACCCGACTATTATGACGGTGCTGACCTAACTATAAAATTATTCGGGACAGAAGCGTCTAAGAATGGCACAAAGATGGATTGGATTTTTAATCAGGAAAGTTATGAATTACAAAACGTAGAATACATGCAACACCAATTTCTGCAATTGGTCAAATATGGTTTGGAAAACCCCCAATGCAAAATCAGCGAACTACCCTTACTTTCTAAGGCAGATCTTAATCAAATCCTGATTCAATTCAATACAAAGCATGGGGATATTCAGTACAACCAAGCCTTCCACAAACTATTCGAATATCAGGCAATCAGAGTTCCAGATTGTACTGCTCTTATTTTTGATACCCAGCAAGTAACCTACCGTGAACTCAACCAACGAGCAAACAACCTAGCTGGCGTATTGCATAAGACTGGTGTAGGCCCAGAGTCACTAGTTGGGCTGTTTATAAGTCGATCAGTCGAGATGATTGTTTCAATCTTAGCAATTATGAAATCGGGGGGAGCCTATGTTCCTTTAAACATTGATGACCCAAAGGATCGCCTTGCATTCATTCTTGAGGATGCACAGTTAGACTTGTTAATTACCCAAACCTTTCTACAGACTTCACTCCCTGATACACCTGTGCAGAAATTGTTTATTGATTCTGATTGGAACCGCGCAGGTTCAGTTACCAATTATCGTTATGATACAGATTTACAACCAGATAACCTGGCCTATGTTATTTATACCTCTGGCACGACTGGTACTCCCAAAGGAGTAATGATGTCGCACCGATCCTTGGTCAATCGGTTCTTATGGGAGCTAGATGTCTTTAAACGCAATGAACACGATAGAGTACTACAGCAATTTTCCATAAGTTTTGATTATTCCGTATGGGAAATATTCATCGCATTAACATCTGGAGCCTGTCTAGTTTTAGCCAGATCAAACGATAGCACGGACAGCAGTTATCTTACACATTTAATTCACAAGCACAGTATAACCATTGCCGGATTTGTACCGGCTATGTTGGAGTCGCTAATTCATAGCAAAAGATTCAACGAATTACAAAGTCTTCGACAAATCTGTTCTGGCGGCGAGGAACTAACTCTTAAGTTGCTAAAAGAATATTTTAAAAACCTTAAGGCGCCTTTGCTTAACGGATACGGTCCCACCGAAGCCTGTATTGATGCAACATGGTGGACGTGTCAAGTAGACTATCATGAGGATTCTGTGATTCCGATTGGAGTACCTTTGGCCAATGCCAGTGTTTATATATTAGATAAAAACTTACACCCTGTGCCGATCGGGGTGCCGGGAGAGTTGTATATTTCTGGAGTGTGTCTGGCTCGAGGATACTTGAATAGGCCCGTGCTGACCAAAGAGGTGTTTGTGCCTGATCCATTTAGTGAAACTCCCGGGTCACGTATGTACAAAACAGGCGATATGGGCCGCTATCTACCTGATGGAAATATTGTATTCCTAGGACGAGTTGATAGTCAGGTCAAGATCCGTGGTTTTCGCATAGAGCTTGGGGAAATTGAGTCGGCCATTCGGCACCATTTAGACGTCAGGCAGACAGCGGTCTTAGCCATAGAAAATAAAAATCAAAAGCAGTTGGTTGCTTACATTACGCTCAATGAAGGTGTCAACTTATTGAATCGCGACTTAAGAAACTGGCTTAGAAAAAAACTGCCAAGCTACATGATTCCTTCGGCCTTTATCCTTATGGAACAACTACCAACCCTGGCAAATGGAAAGCTAGATAGGTCTAACCTCCCACGGCCAAGTAAGCGCGATAGAATCCTTGAGGAAACTCTAGTGCGTCCTCAAGACGAATTTGAGAATCAACTACTACAAATCTGGGAGAATGTTTTTGAGTTTAGTCCGATCGGTGTAGAGGATAATTTTTTTGAGATTGGGGGACATTCGCTAATGGCGGAACAAATTTTTGCACAGATTGAGGAACAGTTTGGTTCCCGATGGCCTTTGGCAACATTATTTCAGGCACCAACTATTGCCCTACTGGGCAAGTACATTAGAGACTCGAGCATATCCTAACTCGACTAGTTATAATATCTTAATGCCTCACTGCCAGGACATAAGCGTTTGGTGAACACCAGATATTTCCTCATCCATACAGTTTTCAATTTTACAAATGCAATCCACCGATTCGCCTAAAGTTTCAACCTATACTCTGAAGAACGGAAATTCAAGTCAACTATTTGGTGTTCATGGTGCGGGAGGAATGTTATTTTTCGGCAATTTGATTTCCGTTTTGGACAACCAAGTTAATTTTTCTATTATGCAACTAGATGGGCTTGACCGAGCGGATACCGGACCTCCCAACCTGAACATTATCGATTTGTCTAATTATTATGCCGACGACATAGAAAAGTTACTCACACTTGGGCCCACTTTTGTATGCGGATTGTACGGGCCAATTGTGCTAGAAACCGGGCAACGATTACTTGAGCGGGGGCTCAAAGTCGATGCATTGATAATTTTTGATTCAACAGCGCCACTTCTGATCGATAGACCAAGTCTAGGTCCAATAAAAACTGTGATTACCAATCCTGTTCGGAAATGGCTAGCTATCCCGGATAATCTTGGGTTTGCAGATTGGGCTCGAAGAAAGCTAAGGACGAAACAAATCCATCAGCCTAGTAAAAACATATTCTCGAGAATTAATGGTGAACTAGTTAAGAACTATACACCGAAGCGTTACCCAGGATTGATATGGCTAATAAGAAGTGAGCAATTTGCAGCAAAACCGTCAAAAAATAAACATCTGGTAAGGTGGTCTAAAATAACCAATCAACTCGAAGTCGCGCATACATCGGGTACGCACCATACAATGTGGGAAAAACCCCATCTTGCAAATTTTGGCGAGACCATAAATAAAATAGTATCTGATAAGAAAAAGTGATAACTGAAACTCGTGAGATCAAGTCTTGATTTACAAAACGAGCGCTTGGAGATGATATAAAACGTGAAAAGCATAAGACCTTCTAAGGTGAACTACTTGCTTTTCACTTTAGCAAACATTACTAAACCAAATTTCTTAGTTAGATTCTTTTATGTTGCAGGGCTAACTCCGGTCGCAGCATCAAAACCTCTACTACTACTGTTCACTCAGCATTTTCAGGGCAGTCAAAATCACGACGAGCAGCTGTAATACGATAATCCACCGACCGCAAAGAACTCTGTAGGTTTCAATCGATAGTACTTCTCTTCCACGTCCTTTGACTGCTCAGCATATGGCTGTGTCATGACTTCCTGCAGTTCTCGAATGACTGAGTAGTTTCCTGCAGCAGCTTGTTGATATGCAGGCACAACGAACCACTCTTGCCAACTGTATTTTGGATTGACGAGTTTCATCTGCTTGGCGATAGCCTCACGGGTGCGGGGCGTTGTAGCATTTAAATTCGCTGTGCCAGAACCGTTGATAAGTGTTTTCCATTTAGTAAGCCACTCAGACCAGTGCTTATCCATGTTGTCTACATCTGTCGCATGGGTCATGTCCATTGAAGTCGCAGCACACTTCGAGTGCGTGTAGAAGCTTTTCTTGAGAGGGCCAATATCGTCAGGTATGTTCGAAAGCTCGCGGAAAAAGAGTGTGTAATCGATAGGTGTTTGTGTCATTAGCGTTTCGAGTTCGCCGAACAACACAGCATCAAAAGTTTCAAGCCCAAGTTTGTCGGCCCACATCTTCTCCATTTGCGTTTGCATAACATTTGAAAAGCCACCATAAATGTTCTGCAGCTGTTGCAGACAGTCTTGGTGGGACGATAGTAACGGCAGCAAGGCCGAGCAGAACGAGTAGAAATTGCGTTCCGCTGCCACGGGTTGGTTAAGAAACGAAAAATGTTGTCCCCCACCGGTCCATGGTTGATAGTGTGGGTTGAACTCATCGCAGAACCCGAATGGACCATAGTCGAGTGTGAAGCCACCAGCTGCACAGTTGTCACTATTAAAATTGCCTTGGCAGTAGCCGACACGGATCCAATTCGCCACAAGGGTCGTAAGTCGGTTACGAAACTCTTGCGCAAGCAGAACCACTTTTTCAGCAGTGTTCAATTTATGGTCGATAACGTCGGCATACTCGCGGTCAATCAGGTGCAACACAATCTTCTCAAGCTCTTCCATGGCCTTCGGGTGCTGGTTCTCCCGCGCACGACGACCAAACAACTCCAGTTGACCAACCCGAATGAACGACGGTGCGACACGGGTCGAAATAGCAACGGCATCCGACATAAGCGTGTCGGGATCCTGTGAGTTTGAGCCCTGGGAGTACCAAGGTCGTTTGACCTTCTCAGTTTTCGACACGTACAAACTCAAAGACCGTGACGTCGGCACGCCAAGCGCATGCATGTACTCCTGTGCAAGAAACTCCCGCACACTCGACCGCAAGACAGCACGACCATCCGCACCGCGACAGTAGGGTGTCTGACCACCACCCTTCAGCTGCATTTCCCAGCGTCGACCGTTAATGACCGCCTCAAGAACAGAAACAGCCCGACCGTCACCATATCCGTTGCCAGTTTGGAACGGACACTGCTGAGTATATTCGGTGCCATAAATAGAGAGTGCGTACCCACAGGCCCAACCATGCTTGCGCATCGGCTCCGGAACCCCCGAAGTGTCGCCGGAGAACAGGCGAACAAATTCGGCCGACTGGGCTAGGCTATCGGAGAAACCAAGTTCGTGAAAAAAGCTTTTACTATGTGCGACGTATTCGGGGTCTTTAATCGGTGTTGGGTTGACGGGCACATAGTGGCCGCTGAAAACCTGACGCGGCGTGTGGTCTTCACCGTTTTTCTTTGCGTCCGGATCACAGTTGAGAGCGTCCATGAGCGAGTAGTCTGCCAACTTAGCAAGATCATCGAGGCTTGCAATGGTTGGAGAAGTTTCATCGAACAGTCGATTAATCATAGAGTTACTCACGGTGCGAATTGATGGTAAGTGGGCATTTTAGGTTTCGATAAAAAAAAATTTGAAAATATGAGCCTTAATCTTACCGATAATCTAAGCAGTGTTGATAAGAGAACGATATCGCCGATCCGCTAAAACACAGCATTGATGGATACGATGGGGCTATTATATAGGCTGAAAACATCGCGTGTTGAAAAATGGAAGCAAAATTCAAATACACACCTTTTTACTGCGAAGAGAATATCTGGCACCTGGCCAGAAATAAGAGGTTTCAAGAATTCGATACAAGGGTTGTTCTGATCACAGGACCCGGCCGCCATCGCGAGCTTTGGTATCAACGTTGTAGTGAACATGTCACACTCCCAGTGTCCTGGGACTATCACGTCGTACTACTAGCATGGAATGAAAATTGGCAGGTCTGGGACTTCGATACCACATTGGAACTACCTGTAAAAGCGTCTACTTATTTTCACAAGACATTTCGTGGGCCAGATAACAACTTTGACAACACAAATGTTTTATTCAGATCGATCGACGCAGAAGAATATATCGCGAATTTTTGTTCTGACAGATCCCATATGAGGCTGCCATCAGGTGACTGGGCGGCTCCTCCGCCATCCTGGCCACCCATTGTGGCGAGCAGACTGTCGAATCTACTGGATTGGCTGAATATAGAATCAGACGGACCCGGGGAGCTACTAACATTAAACCAGCTAATAGCATTTTGCAGTTCTACTCCAGAAAGCTCATAGATTTCCACGTGTGCACTAACGCACGATTATTCCAAATATTTAGTACCATCCTATTGTGTCACCAGAATATGGGTCTACGGTATTGAGGTTGGGATATCTCTTCGAATAACCTTACCTACACGCTTACAAAACTTGCGGACAACTTTTAGTTCTTTAGCAAGCCGCGCTTTTTCTGATGGCTTTAAAGACTCTGGCGGAATGTAATTACCCAATGTTCTGGTCAGCTTATGATCCTCTATTTGTTGTCGTAGCAACAGATAGACGCAAAATTCATAGGCTGATAACAGCTCTTCTGCTTCATCAAGAAAATTGGACTCCGCCAATTTCCGAATCCTGACGCCGGTTGATTGCCCTCGAATGCCAGTATGTAATGCCAATAACCTCACTGCTGTAACAATCGGCAACATACCGCCCACCTTCAAATTTATTTTACCTTTGTTCGCATCGGGGTTAGGGCTCGTAACAATTCTGCCCAACCAGTTAATGGCCCCCGTGTTGTCCTTATGAATATCATACAGACGAGTCAAAAAACGTTGATTGCTAGCTTCACGAAAAACCACATTACGCAATGACCGGGTTAAATCGCCTTTGCCATAAAAGTTATCAAAATCAAGAAATATGTTGCAGTAATGCAGAGCGTCACCCCTCGCGGTTTTAATCCAGTGAACAACTTGCTCTTGAAAATCATCATAGGGTTTTCTCCAACGTGGATTGCTCGCCATTACCCACCCCGGGCAGTGGTAAAAACCTACTACAGCAAGCGCATCGCACATTGTCTGAGCTAAGTCTTCAAACCATTGGCCAACTAGCACCCTACTTTGATTACCAAGATTACCAAGAATAAAACCATTATCCTGATCCGGATAGAGCAAACTCTCCATCCTCGCACCCGATCCTATTATGATCGCGTCAAACTCTACCGGCGGCTCACCGTCACCATTCGCAAGTGCTTCGTTAATACATAAATCTATAACACATCGGTGTAACTGCTGATTAGTGGAACTAATTCGGGTTTGAATATCGAGAGCGTGTGCACCATTGCTAAGCTGCTGATTTGCTTCTTCAGCCTGCGCCTGTTTGGTGTGTCGAAGATGTTCTAGTTCTTGTTGAATTTGGAGCTGTCTCAGCCCATAACCAGTCTTTGGATCGCTATGCCATCCGGCGCGACGTTCCTGCCGTATCAGATCATCTCGGGAGTCCAATACGGACATAGCCTGACCCAGTGTAGTAATACCCTGCTTTTCAAGAAGTGGCAGAAGTTTAGCGAACATATCCACTACCGCCTGACAATCTCCGAGTGCCGAATGGCGATTTATTACATCAACACCCAGCCAACTCGCTACAGTCTCCATACTGTGATCCGGCAGTCCAGGTTCCAACGCCGCCACCAACAAAGCAAGATCAAGACAATTTGGCTCGCTCCAGCACACTCCAATGCGTGCTGCCTCAAAACGTAAAATAGCCAGATCAAAACCGATATGATGACCAACCACCGCTCGACCCACTAATGCCTGTTGCAGTTGTGCCACGCAGTCTAAAAATGTTACCGCGCCTGCAACTTCTGCATCACTAATCCCATGTATATGGGTAGCCCGGGAGGGGATGGGAACACCGGGATTTACAAGCAGGTCAAGTGCTGGCTTGGCACTACGCTGCGGCCCAAACATGTTATAGGCGCCAATCTGAACAATTCGATCAAGCGCAACATTCAAGCCCGTAGTCTCAAGATCGAGACATAACATGGGCAAGCTACGCAAAGGAGTATCAGCAGATACGAGTTCGAGCATGATGTGCCATTAAAATATTAGATAATGTGTAGAAGTTTCGATCTAATCTGACACATTGCAATGATTAGAGGTTGCAAAGAAGAGAGTTACCCGTTTTGATGTAATTGCTTACATCACACAAAACGTTAAAGGTAACTCTCATGATTCA
>CAJQKF010000147.1 GCA_905478855.1 uncultured Gammaproteobacteria bacterium | reverse complement strand
AAACACCCCTCACCGGGTTGTAATCATTAGCCGCTAAACCCGACGCTCCCCCATGCTAACCTACTGAAAGTGGATTAAATCCCATGTTACGTCGTTGATTCCACGCAAGAACCCCCGTGTGAGTAACCAGTAAAAATTTATAAGTGCTAGCCACCAAAAAATCGCAATAGTTTCCATCTACAGGCATCACACCGAGTGAATGACTTGCATCGACTAGCAGCACAACATTAGGATCGATAGACTCAGAAAGGCGCTTAAGATCAATGCGCTGTCCAGTATGTGCATTTACGTGAATTATATAAAGTAGTCTTGTTTGAGCATCACAAGCGGCAAGAAGATCTTCAATTTTGATAAAATTGTCGTCAGCCGGCACCACCCTGTTTTCTACGCCCATGGATGTTAAGCGCGCTAACGAAAATCGACCCGATGCATAATCTACATCTGCCACTACGGTATTGTCACCAACACGCCAATCCACTGACGACACCACACGCGCTATGCCCTTCGATGCATTGCCTATAAGTGCAAAATCTTCAGCATTAAGGTTGGTTAACGAAGCAAGCTGCTGTTTGACGACCGATCCCATAGCCCAATGATTGGCGTAACCTGCCATGCCTCGGGTTTTATTAAATGAAAATATTCATATGCTTTCACATGGGACTTCAAAAACGGCGGTTGACCTCCGGTCGCCAAGTGGCAAACACCCGTTAGCCCTACAAAATCATCTTTACTCTTCGGTAGCATTCGTAACGTTTTCCTGCGACGGTGAGACTAATCCTACGCCAATGACCATAACCACAACCGATACCCACAACCAGATAGTGTGTTGCTCTGAAAAAATCAATATGCCCCATAAAACGCCTGAAATTGTGACGATATAGGCGCATTGGCTAGCAAACACGGGACCCGCTGTGCGAATAGTATGGAAAAAAAGTGAATATGCGATCGCGCTAACGAGAGCTATTCCAGATATCGCCAATCCAGACGTGGAGAATATCCATGAAACGGGTTCTCCGACACCCATAAAGTACGTTACCGGAATTAGAAAAACCAATGACACCATAGCCGAGCCACAAAGTAGTTCAAAAATACTTATTTGGTTTCCAATACCCTCGGATATATAAACGTTCTCACATGCGTACAACAGCGCACAAGCCACCACAGCAAGTATCCAATAATTAGCATCGATACTGCTAAGACCATGGTCCGGTAACACAAGTAAAAGTATTGCAATCATGCCCAGTATAATGCCAAGCGCACGCTTAACATTAAACCCTTCAAGACCTAGACCCCACATGATCAAATAAGTAAATAAGGGAACAGTAGACACCGTGACTGACAATATACCCGCGGATAAATGAGGTGCTGCGTTGTAATACAAAATATCCGGGGCGACAATACCAATTACGCCCACCACAAAATATTTCCCTAGGTTTTTTCGATTAAAGACCGGAACTTTTTGCCTAATACAGATAATGCTAAATATAAGTGCCGTAAGTATGACCTGCCATGTAGTCAGCGCCATGGGATGGGCGCCATCTCTTGTCGCTAGCAATGCCAGCGAGAATGTCCCACCCCACAGCGCGCCTGCAGTAAGTATAAGCAGATAAGGATTAAATCGATTTTTCATCGCATTGCATAATTTTGGAGGGTGAAAACCATTTTAAAAGCGCAAGGCTAACACGAGCGATTTATTATTAATGTAAATCCCGCGACCATGCCTTTCCATAATGTAGCCGGCAAAAGCCGCATAAAAACTGTAAATAATTTGCTATCTACGTTGCAGAGACTTACTCTTAACATCACGTTCACTAGGGTTAATTTCCATGGCTAAATTCGATTCCGATAAAACAGCGAAACTTCATCAGGAACTTCATAGCCACCTTCCATCTGAATCTGCATTACGGGTCAAAGCTTTGGAGAGCCTACTCGTAAAAAAAAGGCTTGTAGATCCACGCACGATAGATGCCTGGATAGAAGCCTACAGTGAGGAGATTGGCCCTAAACGCGGCGCACGAATTATCGCACGATCTTGGTTAGATTCAGATTTTCGTCAACGCTTGTTAACTGATGCTTCAGCGGCAATTGATGAGATGGGTTTTTTAGGGAATGCCACTGCACATTTGAAAGTAGTAGAGAATACACAATCCACACATAACCTTGTGGTATGCACACTATGTTCCTGTTATCCGTTCTCAATATTAGGCGTTGCGCCTGCATGGTATAAGGCGGCAGCCTATCGTTCACGTGCGGTAAGGGATCCACGTGGTGTGCTAAGCGAATTTGGGATAAATCTTGAAAGCGACTGTCAGATTAATGTTTGGGACAGCACAGCCGAATTACGCTATCTAGTGATACCTGAACGTCCTGCCGGCACTGAAAACTTCGATGAGGATGAATTAACCGAAATCGTTACGCGTAACTCGATGATAGGCACGGATCGTGATCTTGCTTCCGTTAGAAAAGGAGATATCTAATGGATGGTATTCATGATTTAGGTGGGAAACATGGTTTTGGGCCCATTGAAGTTACTCAAACAGAAAAGCCATTTAACAGCGAATGGGAAGCACGAGAATGGGGATTATCACAGTGTGTTGATGTACCCGGTGTAACTATAGACTGGTGGCGTCACTGCCGAGAACTCATTATGCCTGAGGACTATCTGTTAAGGCCCTATCTTGATTCATGGGCACAAACGGATTTGGCGACTTTTGTCGACTCCAGCCAAGACTGGTAGTTTCCTTCGTATGGAATGCCTTCTCCTCGATCCAATTCTAAAATCCACTTGGCCA
>CAJQKF010000146.1 GCA_905478855.1 uncultured Gammaproteobacteria bacterium | reverse complement strand
ACTAGCCCCATTTTTTATTCTGGGTGTTATGTTTTTGATGGGCGAGCGACGTATAAAACCAATGATGCAGGTAATGTTGCTAATTTACGCTATCTTACTAGGTCTATTTGTCAGTTTGTTATATGTTGGCTTACCGACCGGATATATCCATCCATTCTACGACTTTGGTACATGGGTCGTCACGATCCTGCAATAGTCAATAACCGGAGATTTTAGTGGAAACGTTTAATAGCTTTTTGGGCGGTACGATTACTCTATTCAGTGATCCTATTGGCATACTTATCTTTTTTGGTGGTGTTGTGGGTGGTATGTTATTCGGGGCGATTCCCGGTGTTAGCATGTTGACACTTGCAGCAATTCTTTTACCTTTTACCGCACATTTATCACCAGAGCACGGCATTATGCTGTTCTCGGTGATTTACTGCACGGGTGTTTATGGCGGGGCGATTACTGCTATTCTGTTTAATATTCCCGGTGCACCTGAAAATGCGCCAACGGCTTTTGATGGCTATCCCATGACCCAAAAGGGTCAGGCGGGAAAGGCGGTTGGTGCAGCGGTTATGTGTTCCGCTATCGGTGGTACCGTTTCGGCCGTAATCATGATGTTTGCAACAGCACCGATAGCTAATTGGGCTATTTCGGCATTCGGGCCACCAGAAATATTCGCATTGGTATTTTTTGGCTTAGCGGTAGCTTCGTCTGTTGGAGCCAAGACATTCTGGAAAGGCTGGTTATCAATTTTAGCTGGACTACTGGTTGCCGTAGTAGGTTTGGATCCGGTTGGTGGTATTGCGCGTTTTGATTTCGAGATGCCTTATTTACTGGCGGGTATTCATTTTATTCCGACAATACTAGGATTTTTTGCTGTTTCTGAAATTTTCGTACAAGCGGAGAAAAAAGCACAAGGTTCATTTAAGGCACCAAAAATCGGTGTTGAATTTCCAACTCTTAAAGAGTTGATTGCGCATAAGATTGCCGTAGTCCGGTCGATAATAATTGGTTTTTTCTGCGGCATATTACCCGGTATTGGCGCGACTCTAGCGGCATTTATGGGTTATAACGAAGCGGTGCGCTGGTCGAAGACTCCTAAAGAATTTGGTAAGGGAAAAATGGAGGGTGTTATTTCTTCGGAGACGGCGAATAACGCGGCTACCGGAGCGGCAATGATACCGTTGCTTGCGCTGGGTCTTCCCGGCGGTGCATTAACCGCTATGATGGTGGGTGTATTCCAGATGCATGATATGGAACCGGGGCCACTGGTATTCATTAACAGTGCGGATTTGGTTTGGGTGGTTTTTGCGGCAATGTTTTTTGCAAACCTTTCCATAATCTTTGTCGGTTACCTCGAAACCAAAACTATCATCAATTTGTTACGTATACCGTTTCAATTTTTGGCGCCGATGATTCTGTTGCTAGCAACAGTGGGCGCTTATGCTGTGCGGGGTTTAACCATTGATGTACTGGTGATGTTTATTGCAGGGGTGATTGGTTTCTTCTTGAGGCGCTCGGGATATTCCGTAGCTGGAATTGTGCTTGGATTGATTCTTGGAAAAATTGGGGAACAAACTTTTGCTCAAGCGATGCAAATGCTGCATTTTGAATGGTCCGGATATTTCGATCGCCCAATAGCATTAGGCTTATTAATAGCCGGCTTTGCTACTTTAGGGGGCAGTATATACGGAGCATTTTTCAAGAAAGTTAAATAATTTTGATGAATTACAGATGCAGCTTTAGCTGCATCTGTAAAGTTAATTTCTTGCTCCAACGTCCGGGCTCACGTTCACCGCGTTGGTTGGGGAGTTATGTATTTCATACCATTTTGCTTTATATTCGCTGAAAATATGTGTGACCGGCTGATTTAAAAAATCCGCGTCAATAGTCTCTAGTCGTATCCGAAAAACAATCGGTTTAGTTGCCGGTTCGCTGTAAATTAGTGTTCCGCTTTCTTTTGGAAAAGCACGCGTTTTTCTTGGCGATGATTTATAACAACGGAGTTGCTGCGATTGTTTCAGAAAGGTAAGATATTTTGATTCAATTGGCGTGTCAGTTGCAAACGCGATACCCTGTGTCTTGCGGCATTTTGAATAATGACAACATACGATAAGTCCCGATTCACCTTTGATCTTAAATTGAATTCCGCCACATTGGCAGCGGCCATTATGCGCAGGAATTTTCCTAAATTAGTTACTAATTTATAGAAGTTAACATGATAGTGTCGGTGTTACTCCGACAAGCCCCAATTTTTTCCTTACGTTATTGAGATATTTACTAGTGAATACGAATATAGAGAATAATCCTGAAGCCATTGATACTTCAAACTATGAAGATCTGAGTTTGTATATTGATGGAGAGTTTTTAAGTGGCGACGGGCGTCATGAAGAAGATGTGGTAAATCCCGCCACTGGTGAGGTGTTTGCTAAATTGCCCCATGCGACTACAGCTGATCTGGATAGAGCGTTAAATGCAGCCCAGCGATCATTCGAGTCATGGCGTCACAGCTCGCCCGTTGAGCGCTCACGAATTTTGCGTCGAGTCGGTGAGTTATCGCGTGAACGTGCGAAGGAAATTGGGCGTAATATTACCTTGGATATGGGTAAAACAGCGGCCGAAGGCGCCGGAGAAGTAGCTGCATGCTCTGAGCATTGTGATTGGCATGCAGAGGAATGCAAGCGTATTTATGGTCGAGTAATCCAACCACGAATACCTAATGTTCGCCAGATGGTATTACGGGAACCCGTTGGTGTATGCGCGGCTTTTACACCGTGGAATTTTCCTTATAATCAGGCAATCCGTAAAATTACGGCAGCTATAGGTGCCGGTTGCTCAATTATTATCAAAGGCCCAGAAGATGCGCCAAGTGCATTGGTTGCTATTGCACGTATGTTTCATGAAGCGGGCCTTCCTGCCGGCGTATTAAATATTGTTTGGGGTGTGCCATCTGAAGTATCTGAATATTTAATTGCCTCACCTATTGTGCGAAAGATTTCATTTACTGGGTCAGTACCGGTTGGAAAGCATCTTGCTGCACTCGCTGGCGCGCACATGAAGCGTGTCACCATGGAGTTAGGTGGTCATTCTCCGGTTATTGTATTTGAAGATGCTGATGTAGAAAGAGCTGTATCCATTATGGCGGCGTTTAAGTTTCGAAATGCCGGTCAGGTTTGCGTATCCCCAACTCGTTTTTATATCCATGAGAAAGTATATGATCGCTTTGTCGCCGACTTCTTGAGTTATACCAATAGCGTTAAGGTTGGAAATGGCTTGGATTCCGATTCGAGTATGGGCCCACTTGCGCATAGTCGTCGCGTGCCGGTTATTAGTGAGTTTATCGCAGACGCTGTTGAGCGTGGTGGAAAGATAGAGACGGGTGGCAGTCCGATTGGTGAAGTTGGTAACTTCTTTGCGCCGACGGTAATTACCGAGTTGCCGGATGACTGTCGATTGATGACCGAAGAGCCTTTTGGTCCGGTGGCTCCAATGACACGTTTCTCTGATACTGAGGATGTGTTACGTCGCGCGAATTCCATTCCTTTTGGGTTGGCGGCTTACGGTTTTACCCAGTCAACCAAAAATGCATTGGCCTTCCAGAATGGTATTCAGTCGGGCATGGTTAATGTGAACCATGTTGGACATGCGTTAGCGGAGACCCCCTTTGGTGGTGTGAAAGATAGCGGTATTGGTTCTGAGGGCGGTGCTGAGACCTTTGAAGCGTATTTGACCACTAAGTTTGTAACTCAGTTAGATTAAAGACTATTTTTTTCTAGCAGCGACACATGTCTATTTAGAAGAGATAGGGTACGAAAGCAGATAGATTGTGAAAATCGGCTTTTGTACCCGTGTGGCTTAAAGCCGCAAGATGGGTTTCCTCGTTTGCCGCGTAGTAACAATTCAGCGAGTCGCAGTTAATCGGTAGATTACTAACCGGCAGCATTATTTGGCCACACCATTGATTATCCTTAATTGCCGATTGCGCTTTGGTTAAAATCACTGTTGTGGACTTCCCGCGATAATTCTTGAAGGAAAGACACAGATAGTGACCATAAGGCCCAAGCTGTATTTCTAAATACTCCCCTGTATCGTTGGCAAAAAATATTTCAGCAACTTCGTATTCCCACAGCTTTTGTTGTTTAGATGTATTGCCGCTCATAAATGGTGGTTGTGAGTTACTCAAAAGCGGGGCGCTTATATCGATTATTAGCTGATCCTGGCAAACGCTTAAGGTAAATGTAACCCACTCTGATTTTGCAAGGGCAGCTCCATCCCAGAATTTCTTAACAACAAACTGCATATTCGTTCCGACTATTTATAACTACTGACGAATTATGTGCCTATCGCATAACAAAAGGATCAGCAACAGGTTCGCCCGTGGTGTCGATAAAAATGGATTTAATATCGGTAAAGTCATTTATAGCATCGAGTCCCGACTCGCGTCCGTAGCCACTGTCTTTGGAGCCGCCGAATGGAACCTGCGCAGATGTTACGCGGTAAGTATTAACCCATAAACGCCCAGCTTTAACGCGTCGTGCAAAACGTATAGCTCGTGCGATATCACGAGTAAAAATGCCACCGGCGAATGCAAACCTGGAAGCATTTGCCATTTCTAAAGCTTCGCTTTCTGTTTTAAACCGAAGCACACTTAGTACGGGGCCAAAAAGTTCTTCCTGCACAACTGTTGGTGACTGATCGACACACTCCACAATAGTCGGTTCGAAATACCATCCTTTATTGAATGCTTTTGGTCGTGACCCGCCACAGAGTATCTTTGCTCCCATAGCAACTGATTGTTTTAATATACGCTCTATGTTTTCCCTTTGTCGTAATGTGGCCAACGGACCCATTTGAGTATTATCATCCATGGGATCACCTATTCGAATATTTTTTGCTCGTTCGACGAGTTTTTCAACAACGATGTCGTAGATATTTTCATGCAGTAACAGTCGGGACCCCGCAGCACAACTTTGCCCTGTAGCGGCGAAGATTCCTGCTATAACACCGTTAACAACGCTATCAATATTGGCGTCATCAAAAACTATGACTGGAGATTTTCCGCCGAGTTCGAGAGATAGTCTTGCAATGTTATTTCTAGTTGCTGGAATGATTTTTCGAGCAGTTTCAACACCACCGGTGAAGGAAATTCGGCGTACTAGTGGATGAGACGTTAATGCTTGACCGCACTCAGCACCACCGGTTACTACGTTGATAACCCCGCTAGGTAAACCAGCTTTTTCAATCATTCTAGTGAACTCAAGGACAGCGGCTGATGCTTGTTCCGAAGGTTTCAATACGATGGTGTTGCCCGCCGCCAGTGCAGGACCTAATTTTACTGCGGCAAGATGTAATTGAGAGTTCCACGGCACAATTGCGGCCACAACACCAAGTGGTTCACGCATCGTTAAAATTAGTGGTGCATTATCTGCGGTTACAGGAACATCACCCTTAATTTTATCGGCCTGACCGGCGAAGAAATCATAAAATCCGGCAACGTTGTTGGCCTGCCAACGTGTTTCCCGAAATAGTTTTCCCGTGTCTGTTGTCTCTGTTTGGCCAAGTAATTCTGGGTTACTACGCACACAGTCGGCGATTTTCTTAAGGTACTGCCCACGTTGTGTCCCAGATAGTTTCCGCCACTCACCGTGTTCGAAGGCAGTATTTGCCGCGGTAACAGCGCGGTCAACATCGTCCGCGGTAGCGTTTGAAAAAGTAGCCCATGGTTCTTCCGTTGCTGGGTTTATTGAAACAATATTTTCGTTGTTGCTAGCGGTGCACCATTGCCCGTCGATATACATTTCGTAGTTTTTCATAGAAATTATCAGATCAAATAGCGGTTTAACAAAGGTGGTTTTTCAGTTTGTTGTGTTTACTGATGCTGCGCAATAATTGGAGTGCGTGGTGTATGGTTTATGCGTTCGCAATCGCTCTGCGTAACAATGGCGGTTTCGCCAATACACATACTTAGTCCCGACGGTTTATCAAACAAAATCATATGGAAAAAGATAACCATACCCGTTTCAATTACAGCTGGATTATCTTTCCATATCATCGGCCAATCCATCCAGGTTGGAGGGTAGGTGGCACCTAATGTGTACCCACAGGCTGCCAATGCTGCGTCCCCAAATCCGGCATTGGTTAGTGAGCTTGTATGAACCTCAAATAATTCGCCAACACTCGTTCCTGGTCGTAAAGCCTTCTGACACGCATCGATGGCCTCTGCACAGGCTTGGTTCATTTCCCTCTGTAGGCTTGGAACCTCTCCAGTCAAAATATTGTACATAGCGCAGGAATGATAATGTCGATAGGATGCGGCGGGTTCAAACACGACTTGATCGTTTTCACCAATGATCTCATTGCCTGTATGGTATCGACCAAATAGAGCCGCTTGCCCGGCGCCCATTGGCCATCGGGATGCTGTTGGATCACCGCCTCCGATCATTAACGTGTTCATCATGGCGCCATAGATCGACTTTACTTCAACGCCAGGTCTGGTTTTCTCGATACTCACATCAAGTATAGCGTCGGATATTTTCCCGGCCTGTCGTACATATTCCAGTTCGGCGGGACTCTTAACTAAGCGTTGCTCGCGGACGATATCCGATGCATCTACAAGGGTGCAAAACCCTTCAAGTGCGTCATCAATCATTTTCGCCCGTTGCCCGGTTAATCCATAGGCATGGTACTCGACACCGATTCTTTTATTATGACAACCATAGTCGGCAAGGAGTTGTTTGAGTTCCTGTCCGGGTAATGCATCTTCGCCATCAACCCAAATTCGAATGTCTTCGAAAATTGAAGTCATTTGCGACTGCAGTCGGTCGGCGGTTCGAGTTAGCAAAGCAGTTTTACCATTAGCATCAATGTAACCCGCCTGAAACATAGTGTACCCACTGGTATCATAGCCGGTGAGATAAAACATACTTTCCTGACGAAATAACAACAGTCCATCTATTGATTGGGCTTCCATGCGCCGGCAGGTCTCTTGTTGTCTTGCGTGAAACTCTTCTTTACTGAAATGTAAAAAATTCATTTTCTTAACTCCGGCTTTTGTTACAAAGAGGTGATTAGTGGAATTACGTCCGATTCGATTAATTAATAATTAGCTGATACTTTTAGAGTTTACCTAGTAAGTGTTGTTTCCCCGTGTTTTCTATTTTCTATGGTGTAGCCCTTGAGTGGGAAAATATGTTAGACCGATCTTCTCGTAAATATATTTCATACGCGACGTTAAGTGAACTATTGAGTCGATATAAATTGAGCGAAAAGTATAAAAGCTAATTATCTTTCTATGGTTTAGTAGAGTAATATTAAAGTATAGAGCGTCGATCAGTATTATATTTATTTGAAAAACCTAAGTTCCTTAATTATAGAATTGATAAGTTGTTAGGCTCTTTCATAATGTCGTTTGAGCCATCAACGCTTTCCATTAGTTTTGAATGAGACCACACTCAAAAAATGTGAAAAAAAAAGTGATTGAAAGAATTTATATGTTCCATAAAAATCAATGAATCAGCTGTTAGAACATTTATCAATACTGGATGTTTACGCACTGGTGTGGTTTATTGTGTGTTGGGTGGGTTATTCATTTGTTGCCGACCATACTCCTTTAAAACGTTATAGCGTGAGCACTGCAATGGCTATTTACCGTCGTCAGTGGATGTGCCAAATGATAGAGCGGGAGATTCGTATTTATGATGCTCAGTTACAAGGTAATTTGTTGCAGGGCATGGTGTTCTTTTCAACTACCACGATCCTGGCTATTGGTGGTCTTCTTGCGCTTCTTGGTTCTGCCGATCAGGCCATAGAATTTTTGTCTGATTTGCCCTTTGTAGGACAGGGAAACCGAACAGCATGGGAAATTAAGGTGTTGATGCTGGTGCTAGTATTTATTTATGCCTTCTTCAAATTTGCGTGGGCTTTTCGACTCGCAAACTGGAATTCTATTCTTTTTGGTGCGGCCCCGGTCGTTGACAGTACGTCTGAAAAAGGCAGTCGCTATGTCGAAACTGCCACATTAATAAATCGTCTATCTTCTTCAAATTTTAACCGAGGGATACGAGCATATTTTTTTGCTCTCGCTGGCTTATCATGGTTTCTGGATACCAAATTGTTCATTGTAGCGACTGCTCTGGTTTTGTTGGTGTTAATTAACCGCGAGTTTCGCACTCGTATTGTCGCGCAAATATAAACTTACCTTACTTTCGTGCGTGGATGAGAAATGTGTTTTACACGCAGAGTTGTTAACATTATGGACCGGTCGCGCTTTATTAGTGTCTAACAAAACTAAGTGAGCGTTTATTAGATAAGCATTAAATCCTAACGGAATAGAAGGTCGCCATACGTGAATAAATCCGCTGAAAAACCAGATTACATTGTGGTGGGTGCTGGGTCCGCCGGATGTGTGGTTGCTGCACGTTTGTCTGATGCCGGTTATCGAGTTGCTTTGCTTGAGGCTGGAGGCAGTGACAAGCGGTTTTGGATACGTGTGCCTGTTGGCTATGGAAAGACATTTTTTGATGAAAAGGTCAATTGGAAGTATCTAACTCAACCTGACTCTGGCCTTAATGGTCGATCCAGCTATTGGCCACGGGGAAAGGTAATTGGTGGCTCAAGTTCTATAAACGCCATGGTTTATTACCGTGGATTACCCCATGATTACGATGATTGGGCATCCGCTGGAAACCCTGCATGGAGTTGGAATAATGTGCAGGACACTTTTCATAATATTGAAAATTTTTTAGATAGCCGGAATAAAACTCATGGTAGTGGAGTGCTTAAAATTACCGACCCTGGGCGTTGGTATCATCGCATACGTGACTTTTATTTTAATGCTGCTCGTGAATTGAAGTTGCCCCACAATCCCAACATGATCGATGGAGAAGGGGTTGGCGATTATTGCATTACCAGTCGCGATGGGTTGCGATGTTCTGCTGCAAATGCATTTCTTTATCCTGCTTTAAAGAATGGTCGGATTGAATTGATTCAAAATGCAACTGCCCAGCATATTCTGTTTGATGATAATCGTGCTACCGGTATCGAATATAAAAAGAACGGACATACTAGTCGGCTGTATGCCAAACATGAGGTTATCATTTGTGGAGGTGCGATAAACTCTCCCAAATTACTGGAACATTCCGGTATTGGTGGTGCACAACGATTGTCATCTCTAGGTATTGATGTGGTCTGTGATTCGCCTCACGTAGGGGAGAATTTGCAAGACCATATTGCCATAAGCTATTTTTATCGTTCGAAAATACCTACACTAAACAACCAACTGCATTCGAGTTGGGGAAAAGTGCTCGCTGGAATACGTTATCTACTCACTCGAAAAGGACCATTAGCATTAAGTGTAAACCAATGTGGTGGATTTGTTCGATCGGATCCTTCCCAGCCGGTTCCAAATATGCAGCTTTATGTGAGTCCGATAACCTATAGCAAGTCACCCGATAATAAGTCGACAACCGTAAATCCTGATTCCTATGCAGGTTTTCAGCTTTGTTTTCAACCGAGTCGACCTAAGAGTCGTGGCTCAATTCATGTTGATTCGACGGATCCGCAAGATCATCCCATAATCATGCCTAAATATCTGTCGGCCGAGGATGATGTGGATGATATTGTTAGGGGTGGCGTATTGATGAAGCAGTTTGCACAAAGCAACGCATTAGGATCAATTATTGAAGAGCCAATTGATGCAGATCCGTCACACATGTCACCGGACGAGCTGGTTGAGGATTTTCGTAATCGGGCGGATACCGTATTCCACCCATGCGGCACATGCCGAATGGGTATGGGCGTTGAATCATCGGTTGTGAATGAACGTATGAAAGTGCATGGTGCGAATGGTTTGCGGGTCATCGACGCATCGGTATTTCCTAATGTTACGAGTGGCAATACCAACGGGCCAACCATCATGTTAGCCTATCGCAGTGCTGGGTTTATTATAGAAGATCAACAACATTCAAATTTATGAGGAATGCAACAGTGAGTTCGCACCGTTTGTTTACTGACGACTTTAAAACAACTCCATATTGGTGGGATCGAACACCACGGCCGGAGAATGTAGACCAAGCGCTTCCTGACGCGGCTGATGTGGTGATTATAGGGTCTGGTTATACGGGGCTCTCGGCTGCTATACAGACGGCTCAGCAGGGTTTACACACCGTGGTTGTAGATGCGGAGCAGGCGGGGTGGGGCTGTAGTTCTCGGAATGGTGGTCAGGTATCAACCAGTCTTAAGCCTACCTTTCAGGAACTGTCAAAGAAGTTTTCAGCTGATAAAGCCTTGGAAATCATTCGTGAAGGACACAATGCAATGGATTGGATTAGGGGATTTATAGCCGACAATAACATTGACTGTGACTATCATGAAACCGGACGATTTCACGCCGCCCACGACGCCTATCACTATGACTGGCTCAAGCATAGAATAGAAAGTCAGCCAAAGGAGTTTAAAGTTGATGCGCGTATGATTCCTGTTGATCAACAACAAGAGGAAATAGGCAGTGAAACCTACCATGGCGGTGCAGTATTTCCCTATCATGCTTCGATTGATCCTGCACGCTATCACCAGGGTATGTTACGTTGCGCTTTGGACGCCGGTGTACACATTACCGGTAACTGCCGTGTAAATGATATTAGCCGTTCCCAATCAATTTTTAAGGTAGCTACTGAAAAAGGCGAGATCCGTGCCAAACACGTAATAGTCGCAACAAGTGGCTATACCAGCAGAACTACTCCTTGGCAGCAACGTCGTGTTATTCCGATTGGCACTTATATGATTGCCACTGAACCATTGCCTGAAGAACAAATGGACCGTCTCATCCCAAATAACAGGGTGATAACCGACACACGCAAGCTAGTGGTGTACTACCGTAATTGTCCAGAACGAAAGAGAATATTATTTGGCGGGCGCGTATCATTAAATGAGACTAATCCTCAGATAAGTGGACCACGATTACATCACGAATTGAGAAATCGTTTCCCAGAATTAGAAAATACCCGCATTAGCCATTCATGGATGGGCTTCGTTGGTTATACCTTTGATGAAATGCCGCACCTCGGTGTTCATGATGGGGTGCATTACTGTATGGGTTATTGCGGTGCCGGGATTTCCTTGGCAAGTTATTTTGGTGCGTGTATTGGTCGGCAGGTTGTTGGCAACCCTGAAGGTAAAACTGGATTGGATAGCACACCGTTTGAAGGACGCTTTTATTATCGCGGTAATCCCTGGTTTTTAGCGCCCTCTATATTTTACTATCGCTGGCGTGATGAGCTACTTTCCCGTGTGCGGGGAATAAGGCAGGCTAAATGACAGCCTGCGGGTTTGATATCTTATTTGAGCCAGTAGCTATCGGCCCTGTAACCGCTCCAAACCGTTTTTATCAGGTTCCGCATTGCACGGGCATGGGTCGTTCGAATTCGCGAGCAGTAGCCGCTATGCGCGGTATCAAGGCCGAAGGAGGGTGGGGTGTAGTATGTACAGAGTATTGTTCTATTCACCCTACGTCGGATGACGAAGCTTATCCATCCCAGACGTTGTGGGATGATAATGATATTCGCGCTAATGCATTGATGACTGATGCCGTTCATGCCCATGGCGCTTTAGCAGGTGTGGAACTATGGATTGGTGGTTCATCTGTGCCGAACCTTGGGAGCCGATTACTGCCGTTTAGTTTATCCGAGCGACCTGTTACCCATTCCTATGAAAATAATCCGATACAGCCGCGAAAGCTAGATCGACGCGATATACGAAATATATTGAAATGGCAGTATGATGCTGCGAAACGTGCTGTTGAGGCCGGTTTTGATATTGTCTATGTATATGCGACCCATGGGTATTTGATATCGGAATTTCTTGATCCATCTAATCAACGTAACGATGAATATGGTGGGTCTTTAGAGAATCGAACGCGCATTGTAACTGAGCTTATTGATGTTACGCGACAAGCGGTTGGCGATAAATGTGCAATTGCTACGCGTTTCTCCACGGACCTTGAAAACCCAGAGTCGTATGATGCCTTCGCGATGCTTGCCGAATTGCCGGATTTATGGGATCTGGTTGTAGACGATTACGGAGTAGAAATGGGTGTTTCTCGTTTCGTTAAGGAAGCGTCGTTGGCGCAAAGTGTGGCGAAGGCCAAACGCCTGACCAGCAAGCCTGTTGTAGCCGTCGGTCGTTTTACTTCACCGGATACCATGCTCGATGTTATAAAAACCGGTGTGCAGGATTTTATTGGCGCGGCGCGGCCATCAATTGCAGATCCATTTTTACCTAATAAAATAAAACACGGTAATGTTGAAGATATTCGCGAGTGCATCGGCTGTAATGTTTGTTACGCCCATAATTCGTTAAGAGTGCCGATTCGTTGCACGCAAAACCCGACGATGGGTGAAGAGTGGCGACGGGGCTGGCATCCCGAGAATGTGCGGGCCGATAAAGGCGCGGCGAGTGTGTTGGTAGTGGGTGCCGGTCCTGCCGGTCTTGAAGCAGCCCGTGTTCTCGGCGATCGTGGTTATCAGGTAATGTTAACAGACAGCCGTAGAGAAGCAGGAGGTAGAGTTTCTCTGGAATCTCGTTTGCCGGGTCTTAATCAATGGGCCCGTGTTCGAGATTGGCGCTTAACTCAGCTATCGAAATTGGAGAGTGTAGAGCTATATTTACAAAGCACCATGACAGTTGATGATATCGTTGAGCTAGCACCAGACAATGTCATTATTGCCACCGGATCTTCTTGGACTATCGACGGCATAGGCCGGCATAGGCAAACTGCCATAACTATCTCTACGGAGAGTACCGTGTTGAAAGTGGATGATCTCCTCGCCGGCGGGTCTGTGGAGGATCGTCGTGTGGTTATTTATGATGACGATCATTACTATATGACGCCGGTACTTGCATTGATGTTGTGCAGTCAGGGTAATGACGTAACCATTGTTACACCATCCGGTCGTCTATGTTCGTGGGGTGAATTCACCGGAGAGCAATATCCGTCGATAGAACAGCTTATGCACTCTGGCGTTACTATAATTACAAACAGTATAGTGGAGAAAGTAAGCGAAGGTGAGCTAACGTATCATTGTGTTTTTTCTGGTCGCGAAACGACAATCAATAGCAATACATTTCTGCCGGTAACGGCACGTATACCAGCTGATGAACTGTACGAAAATTTGTTAAGTCGACAAAATGATTTTTCAGGTGTTGTGCAGCGTTGTGGAGATTGTGAAGCACCGGGTACTATTGCCGCCGCGGTATATAGCGGTTATCGATTAGCAATTGAAATGGATATGCCGTTAAAACCTGTCTTACGGGATTTACCTATGGCCAGTAGTGATTAAACACAAATCCTTTTT
Organism: uncultured Gammaproteobacteria bacterium; assembly: GCA_905478855.1. GTDB lineage: Bacteria > Pseudomonadota > Gammaproteobacteria > Arenicellales > CAJQKF01 > CAJQKF01. The sequence continues at coordinate 11,030 of CAJQKF010000146.1, read as the reverse complement.
ATAATTTGAACGAGTGAAAGCATGCCCATTAAAACAGCCGCAGACATAATTGGCGAAGCCAGGCAGCATATCAATTGCGTGGATGTGCAGCAGGCCAAGGAATTATTTCATAGTAACGAAAATGCTGTCATTATTGATGTACGTGAGGCCGATAAAGCAAAGTCTTCAAAGCTAAATGATTCGGTAAATATATCTCGTGGTTTATTGGAAATGAAAGTGACAGGGGTCTGTAGTAACCCTGGAGCAGTTATTCTTACTCACTGTGGTGGTGGCGGTAGAGCGTGTCTGGCGGCACGAACCTTGGTGGAAATGGGATATCAAAATGTCTATGCAATTACCGCTTCCTATGATTCTATTAAAGTGCATTTTGATCAAACGTAAAAGGGAATATTAATTGAAATGAATGATCCTGCACATAAGATTCCGCATAATGCGTTAGAGATAGCCATCGGTCGGCAGGTGCGTCGATATCGAATACAGCAGGGATTGACCGTAGCCGATCTTGCTAGAGTTGCGGGGATTTCTAACGGCATGTTGTCGAAGATAGAAAACGGCCAGATCTCTCCTTCACTTTCGAGTTTAACCTCAGTAGCGAGCGCATTAAATGTGCCGGTTACGGCTTTGTTTAGACAGTTTGAAGAAACACGTGAAGCAACATTCGTGCGTGCCGGTCAAGGCTTAAATATTGAGCGACAGGGCACCCGTGCAGGTCATCAATACCAGTTGCTCGGCCATTCAAGTGGCAACCAACCAATGATGGAACCTTATATCGTTACGTTAAGCGAGGAATCTGATGTATTTCCGATTTTTCAGCATGAGGGAATCGAGTTTATCTACGTATTGTCAGGCAAGGTAGGGTACCGCCACGCAAATAAAACCTATTTAATGAATCCCGGGGATTCACTGTATTTCGATTCCGATGCACCACACGGACCGGAAGAATTAATCGAACTACCGATACGCTTATTAACCGTCATTTCGCGAAAAGCTGAGCCCTAGATATTGCTGCGAATTTGCTCCTCGGGGGAGATCTAGGGACACAATACAGAACTTTTGTGCGGACATTTGCTCTGTTGCAGTATTTTGAAAAATAGTAACGCCAGTCGTTCATCAACATGAATAAATTGTTAGTGTTGTGTTTGACGTAACGAAACTTTGTCGTAGACTCTCGATTCATTACTTTGAGTGTCTAGCTTTTGAGACGTTACTTAATAAGTTTTTTTGTTCGGCAAAACAGCCCATGAGTGCTGATATAAGTGAATTATGTACAGTGTCTTTGAAACTACGTCAGAAAGGTTGTTACGGGGCTATTACCGTTTTCTCGTTGACTTTATAGAAGGGTGGTAAGATACTTATTTTCGACATACGGTTGGTCTGTATTGGTCGTATACTAAACATCAATATTGAAATCAGTTTATTAATTCAGCAATAAGATTAAAGTTTTACCTAGATTGATGCTGCAGCGAACACAAGCATATTGTTAGCCATTTATTTCATCGCGAAGACGGAGGTGATATGGGAGATGACAAAACGAGATTGACGTCGCGCAGACGATTGCTGAAGACGGTTGGCACCGCATCCATCTTGGCTGGCATGGCACCTGGAATTTTTCCACGAAAGGTCAATGCACAAAAGAAAACATTGCGAATCATGCGCTGGAAGAATTTTGTTCCTGGTTTAACGATACATTTGTTAAAGAATGGGGCGAGCAAAATAATACACAAGTTATAGTTGAAAATGTTGGTCTTGGGGATCTAGACCGTCTGGCAGGTGCTGAGGTAGCTGCTCAAGACGGACACGATATGGTATTGTTTTTATCATCACGACCAGCTTTGGAAGATTACGTTATAGATCATCGTGAAATATTCGAAGAATGCGAGAGTCGCTTCGGAAAGGTTTCAGCTTTCATTAAGAAAAGTTGTTTTAATCCTCGGACCGATAAATATCATGGATTCTGTGAGAGTTATGCGCCAACTGTTCTGACTTACCGCAAGGATCTATGGGATGCTGTCGGTCATGCACCATTGACATGGGAAATTATTCGTAAGGGCGGTCGAGCAATTAAGCGTTTGCATGAGACGCCGGTCGGCATTAGTCTATCATCGGAACATAACGGTGAGTACAGTATACGGGCAATCATGGCTGCTTTCGGTGCGTCGGTACAAGATATCCATGCTCACCCGTCGTTAACGTCCCCTAACACTTTAGATGCGCTCAAGTTTGCCAAAGCTCTATACGAGGAGACGATGACGCCAGATGTTCTGCGATGGAACTCGGCATCAAACAATCAGTACATGCTTTCTGGCAGTGGTAGTTTAACCATAGATACCATGTCGATCATTCGGGCTGCCCAGAACAAAACATTAGCAATCGATAAGGACTTAGCTATAACTACATTGCCCGAGGGGCCAGCTAGGAGAGTTGGTCCAATGTTTTCCGCCAATACTTACGTAGTCTGGAAGTTTGCGAAAAATCCTGATGGGGCTAAAAAGTTTCTCGTCGACTATATAGCGCGGTTTCATGAAGGCTTTCTATCAAGCGGTTTTCAGAATATGCCAAGTTTCCCAAAATCAGTTTTCGATCTAGATGCCGTAGTCAAATCTGATTCCGGTCTGCCTGATCGCTATTCAGTGCTTTCTGATGTTCCATCGGCACTCACAAATATTGGTTATCCGGGATATTCCAATGCAGCAATTGATGAGGTGCGAAGCAAACGTATACTTACTAAGATGTTTGCGCAGGTGTTGAGCGAAGCATCTACTCCTTCTGCGGCAATGGAGCAGGCGAGTACAGAAATTGCGAAAATATTCGACAAATGGCGTGAGGCGGGAAAAATATAGGCTACGGTTGCATTGGTGATTTCATGAGAATACGAAACAAAATGATTTTGGCCATGACTGTTCCGGTAGGCCTGTTAATCCTGCAGATTATTTTGGTGAATATTTTTGTACGTGAGTTGCAGTCCGCTGTGACATTTATTTCGATGGCGCATACCGTTATTGAAGATGACTTCATCGCGGCCGAGTTAGTAGGGGCATTGCGTAAGGAGGTTAAGAAGCTACCATCACGTTATGTGTCTGAACAAACTTCAGCTGATGGTTCATCGAACCCACTTCGTCAGAAATGGAACGAACTGAAACATCGCATAAATGCCATTGCAGTTTCTGAGGCCGTTAATCGTGTAAGGCCTGGAACAATGAATGCTGTAGTTGATGCATTTAGCAAGGTTTCTGAGGAGTATAGTCAGACCGATGCAGTTCTCGACGACGGGCAAACGGATTTGGATACATTATTGGAACGGGAAATTTTTATTGATAAGGCTCTAAGTAGTCTTTTGACTTCACTTAATCATCTGGCTGTAGAACTTCGCGAGCAATTAAAGATTGCAGTCGACCGGGAACGGGTAATTCACAACCGTCCTGTAACAGCTGGCATAGCAATTGGCAGCCTGACCGTATTGGTTTTGCTAGCCTTTGCATGGTTATTTGTCGATCGTTATTTTGTCACACGCCTTGCTGCCCTCAGCAAATCTATGTTGGCGATTGCTAGGGGTAATTTGCATGCCGAATTACCCCCGTCAAGTGGCAATGATGAAGTGAGTGAGATGGCTGACGCACTGACGATTTTTCGAGACACGGCGGTAGAAGTGGAGGAGCACAATCTGCGTGAGATTGCCGTGGCGCGTCAGCGGTTGGTAGATGCCATTGAAAGTATTTCGGAAGGATTTTCACTATACGATAGCGATGATAAGTTGGTATTGTCGAATAAGCGATATCGAAAGTTACTTTATTCCGAACTGGAAGATGAGATTAAACCGGGTGTGCTGTTTGAGACAATGGTCAGACGGGAAGCTGAATCAGGATGTGTAAAGGATGCGCATGGACAGGTTGATGATTGGGTTGCCCAGAGGATTGAGCGGCACCGCAATGCTGGTGAGACTTTTATTCAAAGCCGCAGCGATGGTGGATGGATAGAAGTAACTGAATACAAAACCATTGATGGTGGCACGGTGGCAATCTATACGGATATCACCAATCAAAAGAGATCTGAGTTGGCGTTACTTGAAGAAAAGAGCCGAACAGAGGAAGCGAATAAATTAGTTACGGAGAAAAACTCCATGCTTGAGACGCTTTCCACCAAACTGTCCAAGTATTTGTCACCACAGGTTTACTCTTCAATCTTTAGCGGTGAACAAAGTGTCGAGATTGCCAGCAAGCGTAAAAAATTAACGGTGATGTTCTCCGATATTGCAGGTTTTACCGAGACTACTGATACACTGGAATCCGAAGAACTCACCGGTATACTTAATAATTACCTGACTGAAATGTCGAACATAGCATTGGAATACGGTGCAACCATCGATAAGTATATTGGTGATGCAATAATGTGCTTTTTTGGTGATCCGGAGACAAAGGGTATAAAGCAAGACGCAATAGCCTGTGTGGAAATGGCGATTGCCATGCAACGCCGTATGCGTGATCTGCAAGTTAAATGGGCTGATCAAGGGATGGAGAATCCATTCGAGTTGCGTATTGGAATCAATACGGGATATTGCACGGTTGGAAACTTTGGTAGTGAACACCGTATGGACTACACGATCATTGGTAACGAAGTTAATTTAGCTGCTCGCCTTCAGACTCACGCGGAGTTAGGTGAGATAGTCATTGCTCATGAGACCTACTCGCTGGTCAAAGACGTCGTGCTGGCGACTGAGCAGCAACCTACTATTGTTAAAGGGTTTTCCAAACCAATTAGAAATTACGTAGTTAGCGATCAAAATGCTAAAGCAAGTGATCAAAGCCGTTTTATTCGTTTGAGTAAAGTGGGCGTGCATATAGCTCTTGATCTTGAGAACCTTTCAAAGTCAGATAGAGCGGAATCGATAAAGACAATTGCGAATATTTTAATGCAGTTAGAAAATGGCAATCAGTCTGAACAAAATAGTAAGAGTTGAATGGATAGATTGTAGAGTTGATACTTTACCTACAACTGCAGAAGAATCAGCGCTGGTGCTTAGATACATAATTGCTAACTTCCATGGTAAGTGGGTAGTTACTATAGTGGTAAGGATTGAGCGAACACATTCACCTGATACTAAATCAGAATTTATACAGTGGCGAATCGCGCAAGTTTCAGTTTCAAATATAATTCGCAAAAACCAAATCCCTATAACTCAAGGCTTAGACAAGCTTCCGCTTTCTTAGATGCAGTGAGCATGATCGATTGGCTTAGCGTCTCTAGTTTTTATTGGTTCAACACTTCCAGCAAAGTGTCACACACCGTATCAAGTGCATCTTCGCTAATTATCAACGGTGGTAGAAGTCTCACAACGGTAGGTCCGGCAGGTAGGGCGAGTATACCGCGCTCCATTAGCGCTTCAAGCACGGGTTTCGATTTTATCTTTAATTCGATACCAATCATTAAACCGGTCTGGCGGATTTCCCGCACTAGAGCAGGCTGGTTTGCGGTAAAACGTTGTACAAAACGAGCGCCCTTACTTGTCGCGGCCTCGGTAAGGTTGTTTTCGACAATGTAATCGATGTTTGCTATACAAGCTGCGCTGGCAAGCGGGTTGCCACCAAATGTTGAACCGTGTTTCCCAATTACCGCTTCCACATTATCGGTACATAATACAGCGCCCATCGGTACACCACCGGCTATGGCTTTAGATAGCGCCATTATGTCGGGGCAAATTCCATAATGTTGGCTAGCAAACATAGAACCAGTGCGAGCAAAACCGGTCTGAACCTCGTCGACAATGAGTAGAACGTTCTTCGCATCACACAGTTCACGAACTTGCTTTGCATATTCCCGACTCGCTGGGCGCACCCCACCTTCGCCTTGAATTAACTCAATTACTACAGCCGCCGTTTGGTCGGTAATTGCAGCGGTTAACTTCTCTATATTGTTGAATGGGACAAAGTGATGGCCGGGAATTAAAGGCTCAAATTCTTGACGGTATTTAAAGGTTGCACTTAAAGCGCCCATTGATCGACCGTGAAAGCCCCGCATGGCGCTTATGAATTCGTTTTTACCGGTGCTAATTCGTGCAAACTTAAGCGCAGCTTCCATCGCTTCGGTACCCGAGTTGCACAAAAATGCTTTGCTCATACCTTCAGGGGCAATATCGATCAACCGGCGCATGCATTGGCCGCGAATATCGTTGTAGAAAATTCCCGGGCAGGTAATTAATGTCTTCGCCTGAGTTGCTACCGCATTTACAATGCTTGGGTTGGCATGACCCACATTGGCCACGCCAATACCGGCTACGCAGTCGATATAGGTGTTGCCGTTGGAATCCGTAACCTCAGCGCCTTTTCCGCTAACAATACATAGATCACGTTTGGGATAAACTTCAAACGCGGATGCTTGTTCTAGTTCTATCGAGTTCATTATTCTATCCACGTTCCGCTTCCGTTCAGGGCATCACGAACAGGATTGTCGGTGCGACCGTCGGAGATGATGATGCGCTGAACTTCTGAGCGTGCAAGCTTAACGAGTGCATGCATCTTACGTTTCATTCTGCCGTCTACTTGCTGTTCTCGATCGGCTAATTCTTCTCTGGGCATTTTCGCGACTAGAGAAGATTCGTCAGTCGCATCGTTTAAAAAGCCGGGGGCTTCAATTAGTTGGATAACCGTGTGGGCGCATAGCGACTCTTGAAGTGTGCAAATAACATCGTCGTTCTCGGTGTTAATGGCAAAACCATTTTCGTCCGCTATGGGTATGGTTAGAACAGGCGTATATTGATTGTCGAGCAACAATGTGAGGAGTGCCGCATTCACGCTTTTTGGTTTTCCAGAAAGATCACGTTTAATCATTTTCTTACCATTTTCAACCACGCGAATGCCTTTATTGCGTTGACCCTGAACGATTCGACCGTCGAGTCCGGTTAGGCCAACTGCGTTAACTCCCTTTTGTTGAAACATTTCAACAAGACGTTTATTACGTAGGCCGCTGTAGGCCATAAGAATAGCGTCCAGTGCGTCGTTGTCAGAAAATACACTGGTGTAGCCGCTTGCAGAGGTAATGACTTTTTTATCAAACCCCATTTTCTTAGCAATTTGATCACGTAGGGCATTTGCACCATGAATAATAATGAACGGCTCGGTTAATGCAGCGAGGTCCTCAACGATGCCGTCGAGATTTAGTTTTTCGCCGCCGCCAATTTTTACGATAATCATATAATCTAACGAGTGGAAGTTGTTTAGAGTTTAATTGAGAACATGGATTTATTGGCAATGGGTTGCCATGCCCCTGTATGAGTTGCAATCGGTCTAGAGCTTACTACAGTGGTTCCATTCTCGAGTGATTGCTGCATTTGAAAGTAGGCTTCATCTTCGCTATATAGGCTATAAATATACGCATACTCCGGAGTAGCAAGCACGAAATTCATCGCCCGAATGTAACGGCTGCGATTGACAATAATACCCGTTGCTCGATTTATGGCGTGGGACATATCGCCCTTATCGAATCGTTTGATATAGTTAAATATCTTCTCAGCACCGATACGCCCTTCGGCCTTAACTTTTACACCACGTAGTTCGCCGTTAAATATGAACGCATTTCGTTCATCGACAAATGGCATATTATTTTCAACTACGATTCCTTCATCACGGAACGCACTACGTGCATGAACCAGAAACAGTGTTGTTTTTGGGAAGTCGGATTTACTGTCTTCCCAAATTGGATTGATGTTGTGGTACTGAGCCCATTGATTCTGATTCCGCCAGGTACAGCCCCAGCCGTGTCCCTGATATTCCTGACTCTCGGCACACATGGTTCGAAAGTCGTTTAGATAAGCGTTGGGGTCGATTCCGGCTGGATTATGAACCAGTAATAAGCGGCACATTTTATATCGGGTGAAACCCTGTGAATCCCAGTCCAGTGGTCTCTGCTAGTCCATGCATAAGATTGAAAGACTGTACGGCTTGACCGGCGGCTCCCTTCATCAGGTTATCGATAGCGCTGATAACAACTAGTCGATTGCTATCTGGATCTTTTTCAAAGCCGATATCACAGAAATTAGTTCCAGATAATAATTTAGGTTCAGGATAACGGTAGATACCGGTCTTTTCTTTTACGATGCGCACAAACGGCTCATTACCATAGGCTTCACGATAAATTTTCCATACATCCTTTTCGCTTAGGTCCTTATTCAGAAAAACATGGCAGGTTGCTAAGATACCACGCACCATCTCGATGGAGGTTGCTGAGAAATGTATTTTCGCATCCCGACCAAGCTCTTGTAACATTTCGCCAACATGGCGGTGTCCAGTCGGTTTATAAGAGCGCACGGCTCCACTACGTTCAGGATGGTGACTGGCATCGCTTGAAGCATTGCCACCTTCACTAGAGCCTGCCTTAACTTCGATAACAACTTGTTCTACCAAATTACGCTGAAATAGTGGCCTTAGGGCTAGAATGGAAGCCGTCGCATTACAGCCTGCACCAGTGACTAGGTTTGCGCCACTAATGTTTTCACGATTAATTTCTGGTATTCCATAAACGAAATCACTTAGTCGTTCTGGGCAAGCGTGGGGTGTTTGATACCATTTCTCAAAAAGTTGCGGATCACTAAGGCGAAAATCGCCGCTTAGATCGAGAATCCTTGGCGCTAGATTGGTAAAATGCTCCAGTTCGTTCATGGCCTTGCCGTGGGGCAGGCACAAGAACAACATATCACATGGTGTTAATTCTTCGATTGAACAAAATTTCAAAAAGCTGCGCTTACGCATGTTGGGATGAACCCGGGTCACAGGCTTGCCTGAAAAACGCTCGGAGGTTACTTGATGAATCTCAACCTCGGGGTGATCGGATAATAATCGAATAAGTTCGCCGCCACTGTAGCCACTAGCTCCGACAATAGATACTTTTATCATAGTTGTTCTCAGGCGTGCGCTCGACCGCAGGAAACGATGTAATCGATGACCTTGTCCGGAATATTTACACCGGTGGTATCAATGCTATTTCGAAATTCCATGGTGTAGTTAACTTCATTAACTAACAAACCGTCCGGCGATTCAAATAAGTCCACGGCCAATACGCCACCACCAACAGCCACTGCCGCATCGACACAAATCTTGGATAGTTCCGGAGTAATCGGACAATTACTTGCAGATGCACCCCGTGCGGTATTAGTTATCCAGTGATCAGAGCTTCTATAAATGGCAGCTATACATTCGTTACCGACGACAAACGCACGAATGTCACGTCCTTTCTTTTCAACGTATTTTTGAATAAAAAAGATCGAATGGTGATAACTACCCAATACCGTCTTGTGTTCAAGTACGGTTTCGGCGGCATCTCGATCATTTATCTTAGATAATAATCGTCCCCAGGAACCCACTGCGGGCTTGAGTACCACCGGATATCCGATGTCTTCAATTGCGGTAATTGCCGAGTCTTCTGTGAAGGCGATTCGCACGTCTGGTTGTGGGACTCCAGCATCTTTCAATGCAACAGCTGTGAGTATTTTGTCACCACAGGTATTCGAAACATCGTAGGTATTTACACAAGGTATACCAAGGCTTTTAAATAATCGAAGTGCATGTAGTGCGCGTGAGTGGTTAATGCTGCGCTCAATGATAACATCCACGTTCGGACGGGTTTCGAGATCAAACTTGAGCTCTCTATCATCCAGCATCACCAGCTCAACATCAGCGCGTTTGTTAAACTCGGTGATGAGTAATTTTTCTTCCTTTCGTACGAGGGAGTGAAGAAAACCGACTTTTATTGTCCCCAATCTTCTTCTGCCTCAGGTGCTTCTTCAATTTTCAATGGGTCAATGTTTTTAACTTCTAGTTCAGTGCCACAATCATCACACTCTAGTAGTTCGCCTTTAACGACGTCATCGGCGACAGAAATGTTAGCACCGCATACCGGGCATTCGCTCATAGGAATTTCTCCGTTTAAATAAGGGGTTTGCAACTGCGGCAGATTTTACGAGATGTCAGCAGCTGCAACAATAAGGAATTAAGGTTTATTTTAGCGAGATCGCATTGCTTGCAAGATAATAGTGCGATCAATTTCTCCAATTAGTTTCTGGTTTTCATCGACAACGGGTATGGAGTAATCCTGACTTGAAGCCAAATCTATTAGAGCATCCAGTTTTGTGACCGACTGAATGCGTTCAACATTGCGATTCATAATCATGCCAGCTGTATTCGAATTACCATTTGCTGTTTTAATATCTGCTATGGTTAGAGATCCGGCACATTGACCGTTATTTTCAAGCACAAAGCCGGTTCTACCCGGGGCATTATTAAGTCGGTCTCTGGCTGATTCCAAACTGCAGTCATTTTCTAGCAAGCACTCTACATCACGCATGACTGTGCCCGCGCTGAGCACTTTATAGCGCGGTACGTCTTCGGTAAATTCCCGAACATAGTCATCTGCTGGCGATGCGACTATTTGTTCTGGTGTGCCAATCTGGGAGGTTTCGCCATCTTTCATAATGGCTATATGGTCGCCCATCTTGATTGCTTCTAGAAAGTCATGGGTTATAAAAACCATGGTCTTCTTAACCAATTTTTGTAATCTTAATAATTCGTCCTGCATTTCTCGCCTAATTAACGGATCAAGTGCAGAAAAGGGTTCGTCAAAGATAAGAATTTCAGGGTCTACTGCCATTGCTCTGGCCAGTCCTACGCGTTGTTGCATACCACCGGATAATTCTCGTGGAAAGTGCTGATCCCAGCCGTTTAAGCCGACCATGTCTAAAACTTCCATGGATTTTGCAATGCGCTCGGCTTTATCCATGCCTCTAATCTCGAGGCCAAAGGCAATATTGTCAATTACCCGGCGATGGGGAAATAGGCCGAAGTGCTGAAACACCATGCTCATTTTATGGCGACGTAAATCGGTTAGCTGTGCCGAATTCATCTTAATCACATCTTCGCCGTCAATTAATACTTCGCCAGCCGTAGGCTCAATCAGTCTTGAAAGGCAACGAACCAGAGTTGATTTACCACTGCCGGATAAACCCATGACAACAAATGTTTCACCTTGCTCAACGGTAAACGACATGT
>CAJQKF010000145.1 GCA_905478855.1 uncultured Gammaproteobacteria bacterium | reverse complement strand
AGGGCAGCCCCCTATCTAACGCAGGTAATGAATCAAAACTCTTAGTCAAACGTGCTTCGCGCCGAGCACTTCGACCGCGACGGGTTTTTGTTTGTACCTGTAACATAACGACTACCGTTTAAATATTGAAGGAAGTGACAATTTTTTTGTTCGTGCCCCATCAACCGTTATCAACTGACCGCTGACAAATCTAGACTCAGCACTAGCCAGCCACACAGCAACGTCGCCAACATCGCTTGTTTCGCCAATGTGACCAACCGGGTGAAGCTTAGCCAGTTCTCGCTTTGCAAGATCTACATCGTCAACTGATTCCACGTATTCCTTATTTAAATCAGTATCAATCCAGCCTGGCGCAATTGCATTCACGCGAATTCCCTGGGGTCCTAAATCGATCGCCATGGCAGGTGTAAGGCCATGTACCGCACCTTTTGATGCGCAGTAAGCCGTGTGATTGGGATTGGCAGCAAAACCTTCGATAGAGCCTATATTAACAATTGATGCAGCACCGTGAGCAGCGACGTTTTTACGAAGCAGTGGCAACAAGTATTTAGTTACCATAATGGGACCTTTAACATTCACCGACATCATCAAATCCCAATCAGCCTCGGTTTGATCATCAATGCTTTTCTCAAACATAATACCGGCATTGTTCACAACAATATCAAGACCGCCATATTCACTATCAACATGCGCTGCCAACGATTTTATCGACTCCACCATGGCTACATTTGTCGCGACCCAGCTAACTCGGTTGTCGACCCGTGCTCTCCAGTCGTCAATGTCCTTCGGCCCTTGCATATCAGCAATAATTACAGTTGCACCCGCATCAAGAAATCGTTCGCATATTCCACGTCCAATCCCCTGAGCACCTCCCGTTACGACGACGATTTTATTTAATAGCGACTTACTCATTGTGCGGTATAACCTCCGTCAACCGGGATATTGGTTCCGGTAATGTGTGAACTAAAATCGCTGCAAAGAAACACCACAACGTTTGCAACCTCCTCAGGCCCGGGAATTCGACCTTGGGGTATACTGTCGACGTTACTGGCGAATACATCATCTTTGTGAATAGGTTTTTCATGGCCTGAAACTAACATGGGCGTATCAATCGCCCCCGGACATACCGAATTAACACGAATGTTTTGCTTGGCATGGTCAAGAGCCATGGCCCGGGTTAGTTGAACCACTGCGCCCTTGGTCACGCAATATGCCGTTAACCCCGCTGCGCCGACCAAGCCACAGGTAGATGCAAAGTTCACAATCGAACCACTCTTCATTACTCGCACCGCAGCTCTGGACATAAAGAATGATCCATCAACATTGGTTGCCATGCTGGCGCGCCAATCATCATCACCGGTTTGCTCGGCATTACCGCGATATATTATTCCAGCAGCATTAACCAGTCCGTCTACTTGACCAAAAGAGCTTAGGGTCTTTTCAACAACATTATCCGCCGCCGAAGATTCGGTCACATCGCCTATACAGACTTCTGCAATACCGCCATTATTTTCGATACGGTTTTTAACATTATTGGCCCGGGTTAGATTGCGTCCAAACAACATTACTTTTGCCCCTTGAACCGCAAGTTGCACGGCCGTTTCCGCACCCATACCAGATGTTGCCCCAGTAACAATGATTACTTTATTATTTAGCATCATTTTTATAGCTCTAAGCCAGCTTGTCGACGGCGGTTGGCAAGATTAATCGGAGCTCCAATACGCATCATCCATTGCGGCTTAGTTTTATTAGGACGACCCGCATTTTGCATGATTGTTAACAATTCAGAATCCTGCCCAGCAACTTGTTCGGCTATTAATTTTCCGCAAATAGTTCCGCGAGCAATACCCACACCATTATGACAAAGACTGGCAAAAACATCTTTTTGCAGTTCGCCAAAAATTGGATTACCGTTCTCAGACAAACATAAAGTACCGCCCCATGTGTACTCAAACTCCACGTTTTTCAACATTGGGAATCGATTTAAAAATGAGTTTCGATGTTTCTTGCGAGCCCATAAACGTTGAGCTTCAGTAGGATTGTGCCCGGGAGAGTATGCATAAATGTTTCGAACTAAAATTCGATTCTCCTTTAAACGCCGAACCGTTGATCCAAAAGGATGTGCGGGAATGATGCCCCACGAACGCTCTCCACCCAGCGCACTAAGTTCATCAGCAGTGAGCTCACGAGTCATGCTTGCATATGTAGGTAATGGAATAACGTGTTTTTGATAAAAACCGAAACCCGCTGCAAAACTATTATTCGCAAGGATCAGAGATTTACTTGTTAAACTACCGGACGAAGACTCCAATCGTTTGTGATCACCATAATCAACATTGGTAATCAAACTGTTTTCATATACAGTCACATTTTCTGGCAATGTTTGACAAAGCCCCCGCACGAGCGCAGCCGGTTGCATTTGCATGGTACCCGGTGTATGCAAACCTTCACGATAAAAATCGATACCGGTAATGTCGCGCATTTCTTTTTTATTTAAAAACGTGTACGTGTCACCAAGCAAGTCCAAATTTTTAGTAAACTCCCTTAATAGTTGTTGTCCTTTCTCAGTACCTGCGCCGTGAATCTTGCCTATACTTTGCCAATCACAATCGATTGCATGTTGTTCAATCGCTGCACGTAATGCTTCCTGACCGGCACGATTTAATCGAATTTGAGTTTTCTCATTTTCAATTTCATCGGCAAAACTTTTGGCCCGTATGTTGTGTGCTTGATCTATGGCAAAACCAGAACAACGCCCAGCAGCATTATTACCTATACGCCCGGCATCAACTAACGCAATTGCTTTGTCTGGCCGCAATTCTGCCAATCGACGTGCTGCCGCTAGCCCGGTATAACCCGCGCCAACAATTGCATAATCGAATGTTTGCTCGCCTGTTAGAACTTTCGCTTCAGGCAAATCAGGCAAAATTCGAAGCCAACCATTATTGTTGTCGTTATGAGGAAGAATATTTATTTCCATCTTTAGTATCTCAACACACGCTACTCAGGATAGATCGATCCAAATCGTTTTCTGTTCACAATATTGATCATGGGCAGATAACGACTTATCCCGACCACCAAAACCCGATTGTTTATAACCACCAAATGGTGTGCTTACGTCGCCTTCGCCATAGCAATTAACTGCAACAGTTCCAGCACGTATGCTTCGTGCCGCATTGTGTGCAGTTTTGTTACTTGCCGTAAATACAGATGCCGCCAGCCCATAATCACTATCATTCGCAATGGCTATAGCTTCTTCCGGAGTTTTGAAGGTAAGTACAGCCAATACCGGACCAAAAACTTCCTCTCTGGCAATATTCATATCCGCTGTTACCTGATCAAATATAGTAGGTTCAACAAAATAGCCTCCACTATCTTGGCGAACCTGCTGTCCGCCACGCACCAAACGAGCGCCTTGATCTTTTGCCGTTTGGATATGGCCCAACACCTTTTCCATATGTATTGCCTCAATCATCGGCCCGATACGGGTTGAGCTATCCATTGGATCACCAATTACCCAGTCGTGAGTTCTCTCTAATAACCGTTCCAGCAACTCATCCTTCAGTGATTCGTGCACCAGCAATCTAGAATTGGAAGAACA
>CAJQKF010000144.1 GCA_905478855.1 uncultured Gammaproteobacteria bacterium | reverse complement strand
ACTCGGTGAGCAATTAACTCACAGCATTAAATCCTATATAGGGATTAGCAGTCGGGTAAAGGTTTCGAATCAGGGAGTAATCCCACGATCCCAGGGTAAGGCCCAACGTATTATCGATAGTCGTTAAGTTTGGTTTGAACTCATAATCACGACCACACGAATAACCTCATGTATAACAATACTGTACAGTACAGTATTGACCGGCCCCGATAAAATAAGACCCTATGATATGTTAGGGTTGCCGGCAGGAGACCTTAACTATGAAAAGAGTAAACGAAAGCAAAGTCATTGAGATTATTAAGGAAGCAGAAGGTGATATAACGGTACGAGATATCTGCCGTAAGCATCAAATTACAGAACAGACCTTTTATCGATGGCGAAATAAGTACGGCGGTATGGATGCCTCAGAAGCTAGAAGACTGCGCGAGTTGGAAAAAGAAAATAACCAGCTCAAACAGATTGTTGCTGATTTAACTCTGGATAATCGAATTCTAAGAGATGTTAATCAAAAAAAGTGGTGAGGCTGTCTGAACGTCGGCATATGGTTGATTACGCAAAACCGGATCATGGCGTGAGTGAGCGAAGGGCTTGTGAAGTTCTATCCATTCATCGCTCTAGCTATCGCTATCAGCGAAAAGAGCGAGCCCGTTTGCCGGCCTATCAGGCAGTCATTGAACAGTCTCAGCGTTATGATTATTGGGGCTACAGAAAGATTCAGCCTTTAGTAACCGCGCAAGGCTACCAGATTGGTCGAGAGCAGGTACGGACAATCCGAGCGCGAGAAGGTTTGCAAGTGCCTGAAAAGAAGCCTAAAAGACGGCGATCAGGATTAAGCAGCATGGATATCGACCGTGCACAATATCCTGGTCATGTGTGGAGTTATGACTTTGTATTTGATCGGACCGAGGACGGTGGGACAATTAAATCATTGACCCTGGTAGATGAGTTCAGCAAAGTATCTCTGGATATTATCAGCGGTCGATCACTCACAGGTAGTCATGTGAAGGGTGCATTGAACGTCTGATCAATCGGTGGGGCGCTCCAACCTGTATACGGAGTGATAACGGAAGCGAGTTCGTGGCCAGTCAAATCAAAACCTGGCTAAAGCAGAATAAGATCGGTAGTTACTATATTGAGCCAGGTTGTCCCTGGCAGAACCCGTTTATAGAAAGCTTCAATGGTATATTCAGGACGACCTGTTTAAACCGTTGTATCTTCTTGAACCTAGAAGAGGCAAAGAGAGAAATCGCACGGTGGCGACAGGAGTACAACGAGATCCGTCCACACGGATCGCTGGCCGGATTATCTCCACTCCAGTTCCTACGGAACTTCCGCAGAGATAATCCTATGTTTAACCAAATGAGAATACCTACACCCTAACATTTAATGTGGTACATAGATTCTGGGCTTGTCAGTATTTTTTACTCTGTCAATACCGAATGTCATCAAACCGATTTCTACAGCTTTGCGAACTTGGTAACAGTATAATATGGTGTGTGTATGAAATTAAATGAAAGTATCAAACCAGCTCAATATACTAGGCGGAAAGTCATAACCGCACACCAAATAGGGCGATTAACATTTGGCATTGATAAAGCATTTTGGTAGTCTCGCGTCCGAAAACTACAGTGCATATCAGTTTTATGAATAATCGATCTCCTCTTCAAACATAATAGTTCCAGCATTCAATTCAGGTAGTAACACACAAAATGCTCATGTCAAAAAACGGCCAAAAAGGAATATTCAGATTTCAGCACGGATACGCGAACGTTAACCACACTGCATTACTGAACCACTTAATAAAACTATATGGCTTTTGCACTTATTTAGAAATTGGTGTACGACGTCGAAGCAGTAATTACAACTCCGTTGCTGTAGAACACAAAATTGTAGTTGATCCTGATCCTACCGCGGAAGCAGATTATGTGACTGACTCTGATACGTTTTTCCACAGCATTTGTGATCAACAATTTGATTTGATTTATATAGACGGATCACACTTAGCGGAGCAAGTAGAAAAAGACATAGAAAATTCACTTAAAGTTCTTCATGAACGGGGGGTTATATTGATGCATGACTGCAACCCTCCGACTAAATTTCATGCTCGCGAAGAATATGAAGTTAACGGCACTCGTCCTGCCTGGAACGGTACAGTTTGGAAAGCATTTGCTAAATTTAGGAAAACTAGAAGTGATCTCGAGATGTACGTGATCGATACTGATTGGGGATGTGGATTCATCCGCCGCGGTTCACAGTCTACTATCAACCACTGTATTGCCTCATATGAAGATTTAGAAAATAACCGGAAAGAGATTTTAAACCTTATCTCTGTAGAACAGTTTCTGGCAGCTCACCCAGTTTCCTGGAAAGCCAAAATTAAAACAAAGATTCGCGAAATCCTCAGCCGCAGCAAACGTCACTAGGTTAGATCAACACAGGTTTTTCCATCATAAACGAGTCCAGAATGAATTTTTTACAAAGTGAACACGTAATAAATTCAACCATGCATAGGTTTAATTGATTCATGATCGTCTGGCGTATCAAACGAGCAACTTTTCAAATCGCAAGTATTCGCTACAGAGCAATTTTTCCCGCATATTTTTTAAAAAAATACTTCCAAATAGATTCTCTTTTCTTATCAGGGAAAACCTATCCTCGACATATTCCTAAAAATATAACCGCCCTCGTAATCGTTAAAGATTTTCAAGCATTAGATTTACCTCTAATGCAGAAGACTCATGCTTGTAATGGAAAGATAATTTATGATCAGTGCGATAACATTTTTAGTAAAGAAAAAAAGACTATCGATAAGTTTACTCAAACAATGAGTAATGTTTCTCATCTACTAGATGCAGTAGTAACACCCACCAATTCCTTAGCAGAGTCTTTTAGGAAAAATGGCCACGATAAATTAGATATTTCAGTTATTCCTGATATCGCTATAACTAAATCCGAGGAATACGACGCCATTAAAGCGCTCAGCAAACATACCAAAACTGTCCGGGGTATATTCAGATTTCCACAGTATGGCTGGGCAGATAGGTTGCCGAATTCGGAAAGCCCTATTCAACATACTAAAGAAAATAAATTAA
The DNA here is from genome assembly GCA_905478855.1 of uncultured Gammaproteobacteria bacterium. Classification (GTDB taxonomy): domain Bacteria; phylum Pseudomonadota; class Gammaproteobacteria; order Arenicellales; family CAJQKF01; genus CAJQKF01. Next base: position 943 of record CAJQKF010000144.1, on the reverse strand, counting down.
AAAAACTTGTTTGGTTTGGCACGGCACGGTCAAAATATGGTCGCACAGGACTCGACTTGCTAAAGGAAATAATACCTGATTTAAATACTGTGCAGACTTACTGTCCTTTTGAACTGGTCATCGTTAGTAATAAGCCCAGAAATTTTTCAAGCGTTTTTTAATAATGGTCACTCGTGCTTTCCAGTAAAGTACTGTCCTTGGTCAATTGGTAATACATATTCGGCGTTAGAATTTGCTGATGCAGTTTTACTTCCAGTATCTAACGATGAGTTTGGACGGACAAAATCAAATAATCGAGCGATTCTTGCTTTGTCTGCTGATGTACCTGTAATAACAAACAAACATCCTTCTTATAGAAAGCTAGAGGACGGTCTTTTTATGAAAAATAACTATGAAACGTGGACTGAAACAATAATTTCGGCATTATCTGATCAAGAATTAATACAAAAAAAGCTAAACATGAGTAAATCGATCATAAATCGTTCCTATAGTGGTAAAATTGTTGCACAGAAATGGAAAGACTTGCTCTACTGATAAAATTTAGCGCTCTGAACACATTATCCGATGTATCGATAGGCATCGAGATATCGGATAATATTGCTAACGACTTTGATAACTGGTTACCCTTAAATATACCGACTTCCACAACACGGCCATTCCAACACCCGCATACACAAACACCAACGGCATAATGTAATTTATAAACCTGTGATCGTGATTGGCAAATGAAATTCCGATCACAGCAGTCTGGGCACCTATAATAATCAACGGCAGATAAAACCCAATACGTCGATTAGCGTTACCTTTAAATAACCACACTAACGCCAGTATATACAACATGGGAATAACGGACCCCAGAAATATTTGGTGTTTAAACGAATAGCTTTGCCGGTACCATGACCATGAGGCAAATAGTCGCTTACTAACCAAAACTGACGACTCA
>CAJQKF010000143.1 GCA_905478855.1 uncultured Gammaproteobacteria bacterium | reverse complement strand
GTAAACGACATGTCTTTTACACCAATAACATGTCCTGTCTGCTCCTGTACTTGGGCACGACTGAGTGAATGATCCAGATTTTTTAGTGTGTGCTGGGGATTCGGTCCGAATACCTTCCAAATATTATTACACACGATTTTTGCGGAGCTATTCATAAAGCAGGGTGTTCTCTATTTTGGATATAAATTGATCTGTGTCACTCACAGAGTTAAGTCAAAATTGGACTGTTTCATATAACTAATTGTGCCGACAAATGGCTGCCAATACAACATATTGATAATACTGTTACAAGCCAGACAAAAAAAGGCTCCGCACCGCGAAGCCTTTTTAAAGTCGTTAACCATGGGTTACATGATTACTTCATCCATTTACGCCATGTGCTTTCATTAGCATCCAGCCACTCACCGACAACATCATCAATTTCACGACCGTCTACATCAATGGCGAGAACCATTTTTGCTTGTTCGGCGTTCGTTAATTTCATGTTGCTTAACAGATGAGCTGCATCTGCATTTGGTCCATCCATCGCCATGGATACTGGGTCGCCATAATTAAACGGGATATCTTCTGCCCATCCAGTTGCCGGCCAGGTATCAGCATTATGGGCAGGTAGCTCGATGGAGACTAAATCAAGTTTTGCATGAATCCAGTGTGGCTCCCATGCGTATAGTAGAAAGGGTTCTTTACGATCGTATGCAGCTTGAGCTTCTGCCCAAGCGGCTGTTTCAGTGCCGAGTTCTGAGGCTATAAAATCAACACCGAGCAGATCCAGTCGTTTTTGATCATCACACTCCCATGCAGGTGTCGGGCAACCAATGAGACGTCCTTTGCCGTTGGTTTCGATTGTCGCAAAATGTTTCTTGTACTTATTTAATTCTTTATAGGATTTAAGATCGGGCGCTACTTCATCAACAAAATAACGCGGCACGTAGTAGCTTGATACACCAACGATACCTACCGATCCCATGTATGCAACGGATCCATCACCACCAAACTTGGTGATCATTTTATCTTTAGCACTGCTGTATGAAGGCCAAGATTCACATGCATAGTTCATGTCTCCTGCGGCAACCCCCTCGTAAACGCCCGCGCCAGAAGGCATGGTTATGGCCTTAACTTTATAGCCAAGTTCATTTTCAAGAATCATTTGTACGACTTTGCAGGTTACAGCACCACCGGTCCAGTCAGGGATTGGGGCCTTAAGGCGTCCAGCTGCATTTGCCGAGAGTGACCCCAGTGTAAATGCAGTGACAGCAACGCCGGCTATTATGGAATTTCTCCAGGTTAATTTTGACATTTAACTCCTCCAGGAAGTTTGGGTTGTAGTGTTGAAAATTGCATGAAAGATCGCAGGACATGGCCTGTTTTTTATAGTTCGACATTTTATTATCTATTGATCGTAGCTTTTGTCAAATTTAAATGCTTTTTAAAAAAATATTTTAATCGTTACTCGCACTAAACACCGAGCGCATCTCGTTGAGTTTGTGTCCACGCCTGGCTAAGTCGATCAAGAATAATTGCCAGTAATACAATGCCGATTCCTGAGGCTAAACCTGCACCGGTGTTCGATGTGTTTAGTGCATTAAATACTTCACGACCCAAGCCGCCACCGCCGATAAGTGGTGTTACTACCTGCATGGCCAATGCCATCATTACCGATTGATTAATGCCTAACATAATGCTCGGCAGAGCCATTGGTATTTTTACTTTAATTAGTGTTTGCAGCATGTTACCGCCAAATGATGACGATACTTCGGTATAAGTTATCGGTATTTGTGAGATGCCTAATGTTGTTAACCGAATAATCGGTGGTAGTGCATACACCACAGTAGCGATTACAGCTGAAACCACATTGCCGCCAAAAAACATAAGCACGGGGATAAGATATACAAAGCTCGGTAGAGTCTGCATGGCATCCATTATGGGGCGCAAAAAGGCATCAAAGCGTGGACTCTGCGCAGCTAGTATGCCGGTTGGTAAACCAATAATCAGACATACGAAAACAGAAACGAGTACTGACGATAACGTGAGCATTGCTTCCGCCCATAAATCGCATGCACCGATAAACATGAGCAGGGCGACACATACTATTGCAAAATTGCGTCCGACTGATATCAAACTGATAAAGCCGAGTACTGTTATGGTTATGTACCATGGTAGTTGCGTGAGAAACACATCCAAGGGATGAAGCATATAGAGATAAACCACCGCCCGTGTGCCCTTGGTGAAGGCGATGAATGCGGGATTTACGGTTAACCATTTAACTGCCTGATCGACGGGTTCGCGGAAGGAGAATGCCCATGCCTCAGGAAATTCACCAATGCCGGGTCCCCAGTTATCAACAACAATGATCGCAGTAAGTACCAGCAAACTGCCGACGAAAAATAGATGATGACGAATGAATCTAGAAACCGCTGCTGCAAAACTGCGGTGCAAACGACCTATGGTTTGGTCTATGGCAGATGCAATAAATAGACTAATCATATTCATGAAGCCACCGATGGCGTTCCATATAAATCCTATGATGTATTCAATACCAACAGCCCACGGCTTAATATCCCAGGACTGAGGGAACAGATAAAAGCGAATGCCACTACCTGAGTGTGCATTCTTTGCACCATGACCTATGGCAAGACTTAATCGGTCAAATATGATGGCCATAAATACGATGCATAGACCGCCCTCCAACGACCAGCCAACGCGCAGTTTATAGATCGCTTTCCACACTTCAGAACCGAGGCCTTCAGCTCCAATAAACGTTGCTAACACAACTAGCCCCAATGCCATCATGATGGTTTGATTAATACCCATCATAATGCTTGGCAATGAAAGCGGAATTTTAATTTTAAATAACATTTGCAAACGCGATGCACCAAATGACTCTCCAGCCTCGATGGTCTCGTGGGAAATTTGCCGAATACCCAGACTGGTTAGTCGAATCACCGGTGGTAGGGCGTAGATCATGGTTGCCATTATGGCAGGTGGACCGCCAATCCCGAAGAAGAACACTGCAGGTAGCAGGTAGACAAATGCAGGCATGGTCTGCATAGTGTCGAGAATGGGTTTTAATATCGACTCGAAACGGTCGTTCTGTGAGCTCAATACACCAAGCAGCACGCCGAATACTATGGATAGTATGACTGCCATTCCCATTAGTGCGAGGGTTTGCATCGTGGGTTCCCACATGCCTACACCTCCCCAAAACAAACCACCGGCAAATGTAAAAAGAGCTAACCCTAAACCACCAAAGGCTAATGCCGGCAAAACCAATAGCATTAATACAAATAGCCAGGGCGAAAGAATAAGGAAATCTTCTACCATATAAAGGACTTCTTCGATGCCACTGGCTATCATTCGCGTGAACCAACGAAAATTTTCTTTCAACCAATCCTCTGCACCATTAATCCATTCCGCAAATTGAAACGGTTCGGAGATCCAAAGTGGCAATGCAGAAGGTTCATCCACACTTCGCGCAAGCATGATTGACGCTATTAATCCAGCAATTGTTAGTGCGTAAATGAGCAAATTCTTGCTGCTGATACGGTTGCGAAATGTGTCGAGAGTGGTAATCATGAGACTAGGCTATAAAATAGTTGTACGGATGGTAAAGTATTGACGCGTGAGCCGCAAATCAAATGCATGATCAATACTTTTACGATAGACAAGCAAACCGAGTATGGGTTGTAACCTATGAGTTCAGTGATAACGGGATGTTTTGCGTCTCATCTATGCTCACGTTATAGTCGTAGCGTTTTCCAATTAATACAGTTCAAGAGATAAATCATTATGAGTGAACCCGTAAGAGCGGCGGATACGCCGTATGCAGTGAGTGTCGAGGCCGGCAAATCATACTTCTGGTGTGCATGTGGGAAAAGCTCACGACAGCCATTTTGCGATGGGTCTCATAAAGATAGTCAATTTTCCCCTGTAAAATACGCAGCTACTGATACTAAAACCGTGTATTTTTGTGGCTGTAAGTCCACCACTAAGCAACCTTTATGCGATGGATCCCATAGTAAGTAAACCAACATGATTTTACGCGTGCCTGATTGGCAAGTCGCTCATCGGGTGTGTTTATTCAAGAAATGTAGTTTTATATTTTTATGCTAAAAATTAAAGAGATTAATGTCCGTGCGGTAAAGGTTCCGATGTCGGAGCCTCATCAGACTGCAAGCGCAATTATCAGTGAATCACCTTTGGTATTAACTGATGTTGTCTTAGAAAACGGTATTTGCGGTAACAGTATCTTATTTACTTATACGCCGGCTGTATTAAAACCCTGTGCCGATTTAGTGTCTAATATCGCGCCTTTACTCATCGGTGAGCAACTAGCTCCGTTGGCGATTTCTGATATGTTATCTGCAAAATTTCGTTTGTTGGGTACACAAGGTCTCGTCGGTATGGCTCTCGCTGCCATTGATATGGCACTCTGGGATGCTTTAGCAAAGGCGAATGATTTGCCATTGGTAAATCAGCTTGGTGGCAAGATCAAGCCAATGCCCGCTTATGGCGCCATTGGCTTCGATGGCGTCAATGGTAGCGCACGCACCGCTGAACGACTAGTGGCTCAGGGCTTTACGGGTGTTAAAGCAAAAATTGGTTATTCGACGCTGCAACAGGATATTGATGTCGTAGAGTCAATACAGCGTGTGATCGGTGAGGATATAACGCTGATGGTTGATTATAATCAGAGTCTCAACCCAGTTGAGGCGATGTTGCGGGTTGAGGAGCTTCATGGCTATGGTCTGGGTTGGATTGAAGAACCCGTTCTAGCCCATGATTTTGATTCTCTTGCTCGAATTACAAGTGCGTCAGCAATTCCAATCCAGGCTGGAGAAAATTGGTGGGGAATCCTCGATATGCAACATGCAATTGACAGCGAGGCATCGGATTATATGATGCCGGATGTTATGAAGATGGGTGGCGTAAGCGGCTGGATGAAGGCCGCAGCAATGGCACAGGCGAAATCTATACCCATTTCTAATCATCTATGGCCTGAAGTCAGTATTCATTTACTGTGTTGTGCCGGCACAGCACATTGGCTGGAGTATTCTGATTGGTGGAACCCGGTACTTATCGAACCACTGGAACTAATTGATGGCATGGCACAACCCTCAGATAAGCCAGGCAGTGGTATACAGTGGGATGAGTCTGCGATTGAAAAATTTCAGATTTAACGCCCTACTTGCATAAGCGAATGAGCCGGAATCCTGATTTAGATTTTAACCATAAAACTTTGATAGCTGGTTTGGGCGCCGCTCGACGGGATGAGTTGACTCGGAAACTTGATCGCCCCGGTATCCGGCGGCTTTTTGTTCATGCTGGTCTGATCCTGTTATTCGGGTTTTATATCGCTCAACGTTTGCCGGGATGGGTTGTGCTGTTGCCTTTGCAGGGTATTCTTATTACGTTTTTGTTTACTATCATTCACGAAACCATACATCGAACCGCATATTTAAATCGCCGAGTAAATGATTGGGTGGCCAATTGCTGTGGTTTATTGGTATTCCTTCCAGCTAACTGGTTTCGTTTGTTTCATTTCGCTCACCATCGACATACACATGATCCGCTGCATGACCCCGAGCTGGCAACACCTAAGCCATCAAGCGTAGCGGATCATCTGGTTTATTTGACGGGACTACCCGAATGGCTTGCTCGTTTTAAGGTGATTATTGTTAATGCGTTTATTGAAAGCGCCGATGGGTTTGTGCCAAGAGGCAATCGAGCTAAGGTGAAGTTAGAAGCACGCCTTTATTTGTTAATCTATGTTGTTCTGTTGGTAGGTAGTATTGTTATGTTTAATACTACGCTTTTCTGGGTTTGGGTATTGCCGACTCTTTTAGGAAATCCGTTTTTACGTCTATATTTACTAACGGAGCATACGGGCTGTCCACATACTGATAATATGCTGGAAAACACTCGAACAATGTTTACCCATCCGCTCATTCGTTTCTTTACCTGGAACATGCCATACCACGCAGAGCATCACAGTTTTCCGGGCGTGCCGTTTCACCGACTTCCAGATTTACACCAGCATTTGAAAGACCATCTACAATATACTGCCGATAGTTATTTAAAAGTTAACCGTGAGTATCTGTCCTTGTTGGGCATTGGCAAACGTTCAGTCGAATGAATATTAATTTTATTTTGAAAGGAGAGTAAAAAATGGCAGCATTTTTATTAGCGGATGTGAGTGTTCCTGATATGCAGGCCTATATCGATAGCGGCTACCTTGAAATGGTGCCTAAATTAGCCGCACCGTATGGCGGAGTATATCGTGCTCGAGGTGGTGCGATGGAACAACTGGAAGGTGACTGGTTACCTGCGCGTATGATCATAATTGAGTTTCCTGATATGCAGCAGCTAAAAGCATTTTATGAGTCTGAAGAATATTTGCCCTATAGAAATATTCGGCAACAGTTAGCAACATCCAAGCTTGTAGCGCTCGAAGGACTTTAGTCGCTTTGATAAGCTATAGTTAGAATAATCCATAAATAATAAACACCCGTGTGAAATGAAAACCTATACCTCTTGCCTGCAAACCCTCGATCTTGGCCATGTTGTTTTAAAAAACCGTTTCATGATGGGTTCCATGCATACCGGTCTTGAAGAAGCTGAAAACGGTTTTCAGAGAATGGCGGCATTCTATGCTGAACGCGCTGCGGGAGGTGCCGCATTGATTGTAACTGGTGGTGTTTCTCCCAATGAAGCCGGTAAATTGGGTTTGGGGCCAGCTGAAAGAACCATGGTGTCAATGGTGGATAAACATCGGTTGATCACCGATGCAGTACATCAGCATGACGGTAAAATATTGCTACAGCTATTACATGCCGGTCGTTATTCCAAACACGACTCACCCGTTGCCCCGTCTCCAATTCAATCGCCAATAAACCGGATTACCCCGCGAGAACTGGCTAGTGATGAAATTTTACAGACAATTGAAGACTTTGCCAGTTCTGCATTGCTAGCAAAGCAGGCGGGTTATGATGGTGTTGAAATAATGGGCTCTGAGGGCTATCTGATTTCCCAGTTTCTTGCTGCTAGAACTAATCATCGTGAAGATGAGTGGGGTGGTAATTGGCTAAAACGGAAAAAGTTTGCGCTAAAAGTGATTGATAAAGTGCGTCAGGCCGTTGGCTCTAATTGGATAATTATGTTTCGAATCTCGGTATTGGACCTGGTCGAAGGTGGTTTAACTCAAGATGAGATACTCGACCTTGCGCGGGATGCAGAAACAGCGGGCGCGAGTTTGCTTGATTCTGGTATTGGTTGGCATGAGTCTCGAGTACCGACTATTATGGGCAGCGTTCCACATGGTGGGTTTAGTTGGGCTACGCGTCGTCTTAAAGATGCGGTAAGTATTCCCGTTATTGCCTGTAATCGTATAAACCATCCAGATATCGCCGAAGATATTATTTCTAAGGGTGATGCTGATATGGTGTCTATGGCAAGACCATGGTTGGCCGATGGAGCTTTTGCTCATAAAGTCCAAAACGGTAAAATAGAAAGCATTAATACGTGTATTGCCTGTAATCAAGCGTGTCTTGATTTAGTGTTTGTTGGAAAAGAGGCCACCTGCTTGGTTAATCCAAGAGCTTGTCGCGAAACACTCATCAACATACAACCTGCAAGATCTCCGAAACGTATTGCTGTTGTTGGTGCAGGGCCGGCCGGTTTGTCTTGCGCGACTGCTCTTGGCGAACGTGGTCATAGGGTAACAATGTTTGAAGCGTCTTCTAACCTAGGTGGACAGTTTAATCTGGCTGCAGCAATACCGGGTAAGGATGACTATCGTCAAACGGTTCGTTATTTTCAGCAGCAGCTCCAGCAATACAATGTCGACGTTCGCTTGGACCGCCACGTTTCTGCGGCAACTTTAATCGAATCCGGCTTTGACGAGGTAGTGCTTGCTACCGGGATAAATCCGCGCACACCGAATATTCCTGGAATTGACGGGCCTAATGTTATGGCTTATGCAGAAGTGCTTTCCGGGCAAAGTATCCCTGGCCGCCGAGTGGCTATTATTGGTGCCGGCGGAATTGGCTTTGATATGGCAGAGTTTCTAGTCGGTACAACTCATGAAGGGCCGGAAGATTTTGCGAATGAGTGGGGTATTGGATTATCCAATGAGATGCCGGGTGGTTTACTGACCGAGAATGTTTTACACGAAGCCGAAAGAAAAGTTTTTCTATGTCAGCGTAATGATCAGCGTTTTGGACGCACGCTTGGCAAATCAACGGGCTGGGCATTGCGTATCTCCTTGGAAAAACGGGGTATAAACTTTATAGGTGGTGCACGTTACATTGCAATCGATGAGCAAGGTTTGCATATCGAGCAAGCCGGTGAGCAAAAAATATTAGCTGTTGACACTATTGTTGTTTGCGCCGGACAAACCGAAAACCGTGACTTGTATAACGAATTAATTGCTGGCGCGGTTCCTACCCATCTAATTGGTGGTGCTGATCTTGCTGCTGAACTTGATGCGAAACGCGCAATAGAGCAAGGTCTATTATTGGCTAACAAGCTATAGGCTCATCATGTTGCCACTTTTTTCTAATTAGGAAATATATTGTGCTAGTGCCATCACAAAATAGAGGTCGGGTTGAAGGTTTGTTTATCAATCGGAACCGAAGCGATTCTCTGCAAAGCGAAGCCATTGATGAAGTGCGTGTAAGCTATGCCGGATTCGAAGGTGAGGCCCACGGAGGATTAACACGATCATCGTGCTCGCGAGTGAAGCTGCAGTACGATGAAGGAACTGAAATTCGGAACACACGACAAATTACTATTTTGTCGGTTGAAGATTTGCAGGTTGTGGCTTCGAATATGAATATTTCGCATATTAAGCCTGAGTGGATCGGTTGTAACCTATTAGTTTCTGGGATTCCCTGCCTAAGCTTATTGCCACCTTCGACCCGGATCATCCTTGACGGCGGTGTTTCTATTGTTGTGGATATGGAAAATGGGCCGTGTAAGTATTCCGGTGCGGTTATAGACCAATATTTTCCCGGCACGGGTCATTTATTTGCCGAGGCTGCCAGCCATCTGCGTGGAGTGACGGCGTGGATCGAAAAAACCGGATCAATCTCGATGGGAGCCTCCATTCGTATACATCTTCCTGTACAACCACGATATCCTGGATTGCCAGATTAGTATCAATGTTTACTCGATTGGTTTCCTAAATGATGACTGATACTTCCAGCGACAACTTAATTTTTTCGACCGTTGAGCGATTCGCCGATGAGGTGCTACGTCCTGCTGCTCAAGCCATTGACGAAGAAAGCCGCTTTGCGGGTTGCCATTTACCAGCGCTTTCTTTATTGGGGCTTACTGGTCTTAATTTACCAGAACCCTGGGGTGTAGGTGCATCGGCGACAAGTCTACTAGAGTGTGTGGCAATCATTGCTGGAGCATGTGGTTCAACGGCGTCAATGCTCACTGCGCATTTTCTTGCCACAGATTCTTTATTGATTGGTGCAAGCAGTGAATTAAAGCAACGCTATTTACCGGGTGCTGCTGATGGTTCCTTATTAGGTGCATTTGCTCTTACCGAGCCTCACGCCGGTTCAAACCCGGCCGACTTGGCAACCACTGCGGTTAAGGAGGGGGATGGGTATCGAATCTGTGGATCCAAGCAGTTTATATCAAATGCTGGAAAAGCTAATTTCGTCGTTGTATTTGCAAAGACCGACAAAAACGCCGGACACAGAGGTATTAGTGCTTTTCTAGTGGATACGAAAACTGAAGGCTTTTATACCGGGCCGGCTGAAAAAACCATGGGATTAAAAGGTGGACATGTATTTCCACTAACCTTTGATTGTTTTGTTCCCGATGAAAACCTGATCGGTCAATTAGGGCAAGGATTTTCTATTGCTATGAAGGTATTGGATAACGGGCGTCTTGAGGTTGCGGCGATGGCCATTGGTATTGCACGTGCAGCTCTGGCTTTATCGAGGGAATGGGTTACTCAACGGCAGGTAGGTGGTAAGTCCATAGCCGCTTTTCAGGGGATTCAATGGATGCTTGCTGATATGGCGACTGACATTGCTGCCGCTGAGCAATTGGCTCTGCATGCCGCACGATTACGCACTGACCAGCAGAAATTTACACAGGAAAGCGCTATGGCCAAATTGTTTGCCTCGGAAATGGTGTCCCGGGTTACCGACAAAGCCATACAGGTTCATGGAGGATACGGATACGCCCGAGATTTTCCGCTTGAAAGGTTCTTTAGAGACGCACGTATTTTTCAAATTTATGAAGGCTCATCGGAGATTCAACGAAATATTATTGCGCGCAGTATTTTGCGGGATTAGTCATTGTTGAATCAAGGCTCAGGTGCGGATGTCTTTCGTTTACCTGCAACGCGTCATATACCAGGCACCGGTAGCAAACCGGATAAACATTATTTAGAACAGATTATATCGCTTGTTCCAGATAAGACTCAGGCTAATTTATGGCAGGATAATGTACCCTACCGTTATGGCTGGTGGCTGTTTCAGCACAGTTACTTCTGGGAGGCTCACGAAGTGTGGGAAGCCGTATGGTGGCGGGCGACACCACAAAGTCTTGAACGCCATTTCATGCAGGGCATTATTCAATTGTCGAATGCCAGTCTCAAGCACAAACAGAATCATTACCGTGCTTGTAATCGTATTGTATCTGCCGCACTGGAATTACTTGGAGAAGGGCGGTTTAAATCTGCATTTATGGGGGTGGATGTCAGAGCGATATGCACGTTGTTGTGCTCAATGATCTCTTCGGATGCACTTTAATGCATGTTATTTAAAACTATAGCGTTAATTGCTCGATAAATTTCGCCATTAATGTCCTAATATGCACTATTGTGCTTACTTCAGAAGAATCAAATGCAAATAGATTTTCAAACCGAACCGGCTAAATACAATCACTGGAAGTTGGATTTCGATGGACACCACGCTAATTTATGGATGGATGTAAACCCTTCCAAAGGTCTATACGACGGCTATGAATTGAAATTGAATTCGTATGATCTTGGCGTTGATATTGAGTTATACGATGCCATTATGCGATTGCGTTTTGAACATCCCGAAATCAAAGTTGTGGTGCTCCGGTCTGGTAAAGACAAGGTGTTCTGTGCGGGTGCCAATATTAGAATGCTGGCAGGCTCAACTCACGGTCATAAGGTAAACTTTTGTAAGTTTACCAATGAAACCCGCAATACCATGGAAGAGTCTGGAGAATTATCTGGTCAGTATTTTATTACTCTGGTAGAGGGCGCATGTGCAGGGGGTGGCTATGAACTTGCACTGGCCACAGATCATATCATTTTGGCTGATGATGGTTCGTCATCCGTGGCCTTGCCCGAAGTACCTTTGCTGGCCGTACTGCCAGGCACGGGTGGTTTAACTCGGGTTACTGATAAACGAAAAGTTCGACGGGATCGTGCCGACATATTCTGCTCCGTAGAAGAAGGTGTAAAGGGGCAACGGGCTGCGGTTTGGCGATTGGTTGATGAGTCGGTGGCCAAAAGTAAGATTGAAGAAACGCTACAGCAACGGATTGAAAATCTAAGCGATTGTTCGGATCGGCCAAATGATGCCGAGGGTATATCCTTAGATCCATTGCAGCGTGAATTTTCTGAGCAAGGTGTGCACTATTCAAACGTAGTGGTAGAGCTAGATCGAGTCGGGGCAACTGCCACAATAACTATTAACGCTGCTGGTTTGATCGTGCCGGAAACCACGACTCAATTGAAGGACATGGGTGATCAATTTTGGCTACTGTCTGTTGCTCGAGAATTAGATGATGCATTGTTACATTTACGACTGAATGAAACAGAATTGGGGCTAATTTTATTCAAAACGAACGGTGATCTTTCCAACGTTTGTGCGTTGGATGCATTTCTTCAATCCAATCAGGATCATTGGCTTGCTAGAGAAATATTATTGTATTGGGCGCGTGTACTAAAGCGTATTGATCAAACATCGCGAACACTAGTTACATTGATTGAACCTGAAAGCTGTTTCACGGGATCACTAGCTGAAATATGTTTTGCGTCGGATCGTATCTACATGTGTGAAGGATTATTTGAAGGCTCTAAAGGCGAGGCAGCAATATCACTTTCCCCATGCAATTTTGGCCGTTATCCGAATGCTAACGGTATCTCCCGTTTAGTCTCGAGGTTTTGGGGGGAATCTGATCTAGTGGATCAGGCAGAGCAACATATAGGGACCTTAATTGATGCTGATCTGGCGGAGGAGTTGGGTTTGATAACGGCCGCTTTCGACGATATTGATTGGCAAGAAGAGATTCGGCTGGTGATTGAAGAACGACGGAGCTTTTCCCCTGATGCATTAACAGGTATGGAAGCGAATTTACGTTGTGTGGGTCCTGAAACAATGGAAAGTAAAATTTTTGGCCGTTTAACGGCCTGGCAAAACTGGATATTCCAACGACCAAATGCAGTCGGGAAAGAGGGCGCGCTGCGACGTTATGGCAGTGGCATAAAGGCCAGTTTTGATACTCATCGGGTATAGCCTCTACAGGGAGGCAGGAGCAAGGTAATGAATGAATTAGCTATAAGTTATGATACGTCAATCCCTAATAATGTAGGACTTTCGGATGATCGCCGTTTGCTTAAAGCATTACAAAAATGGCACCCTAACTATCTTTCGTGGTGGCAATCTATGGGGCCAGAAGGCTTTCAGGATTCCATGGTGTATCTGCGCACGGCAGTCGGTGTGGATCCTAAAGGGTGGGCAAAGTTTGATTATGTAAGAATGCCGGATTATCGGTGGGGTATTCTTCTTGCGCCGCGAGATGAAAATCGTACCATTCCGTTTGGCAATCATTTAGGTGAGCCGGTTTGGCAGGATATACCGGGGGAATATCGCTCCATGTTGCGACGTTTAGTTGTAATACAAGGCGATACTGAACCGGCATCTGTTGAACAACAACGATTTTTAGGTGCAACTGCGCCTTCGTTGTATGACCTTCGAAACCTTTTTCAGGTTAATGTTGAAGAAGCGCGTCATCTATGGGCTATGGTCTATTTATTGCAAAAATATTTTGGACGTGATGGTCGAGAGGAATCCGAAGACCTATTGGTTCGTCGTTCCGGTGATGAAGACAAACCGAGAATGCTAGGTGCGTTTAATGAATCAACGCCCGATTGGCTTAGTTTCTTTATGTTTACGTACTTTACTGATCGAGATGGGAAAATGCAGCTCGAAAGTCTCGCTCAATCTGGTTTTGATCCGCTAGCACGTACCACTCGGTTTATGCTTACTGAAGAAGCTCATCATATGTTCGTTGGCGAGTCTGGAGTTAGTCGGGTGATTCAACGAACTTGTGAAGCAATGAATGCTGCCGGTATTTCGGATCCAAACGATATTGAAAATATTCGTGCGTTAGGTGTTGTGGATTTACCCACATTGCAGAAAAAGGCTAATTTACATTATGCCCTTTCTCTTGATTTGTTTGGCTCAGAAATATCAACCAATGCTGCTAATGCCTTTAGCGCCGGTATTAAAGGCCGATACCATGAAACCAAAATTGATGATGATCATAGATTGCTCGATTCAACCTACCCGGTGTTGAAAATGGTTGATGGTAAGCCCACGCTAGTCGATGAGCCGGCTCTTACTGCCATTAATATGCGTCTACGTGATGACTACACGGCAGATGCTGACAAAGGCTTAGGTCGTTGGAACAAAGTGATTAAGAAGTTGGGTGTCGAATTTAGCTTTACTCTACCAAACGTTGCTTTTCATCGAGCTATTGGTGAGTTCGCCAATATTCAAGCCTCGCCCGCAGGTACTATAATTGATGAGGCAACTTGGGTGGCTAATTATGATAAATGGTTGCCATCGAGTGATGATAACTTGTTTATTACATCGCTTATGAAGCCATGTCATGAAGTGGGTCAATATGCGAATTGGATCGCGGCACCCAAAGTACCTATAAATAGTCAGCCGGGTGATTTCGAGTTCGTTCGTATAGCGGCCTAACCTATGTCTGAATTTATTCGTCAGCATCTCATTGATCCTGAAATCTGTATCCGATGTTACACCTGTGAGGAAACATGTCCTATCGATGCCATTACCCATAACGATGATAACGTTGTGGTGGATGCGTCGATTTGTAATTATTGTATGGATTGTATTTCGCCCTGTCCGACAGGATCAATTGATCACTGGCGGGTGGTTAGAACAGCCTGGTCCCTAGAGGAACAATATGAGTGGGATGATTTGCCCGAGCAAGAAGAGTTTGCGGAGGATTCAGCCTCAGAACTTGCCGAGGCTTTCGATGATGCAGCTAATGCTCTAATTGCTGAGGCACATTCTGGGGCGGGAGGGCGAACACCGGCTCCAATCTCTGCTGCGCAGGCATCGGTTAATCTTTTCGGACGGTCATCTCCAGGGATTGGCACTGTTCAAGGTAACTACCGGGTGACAGAGGCGGAAAGTGAGTCCGATGTTCGACATATAATAATTGGTCTTGGTCAGACTTCGTTTCCGGTGCTTGAAGGGCAGACCGTTGGTGTTGCCCCACCGGGTGTTAAAGCCGACGGTAAGGCCAATGATATTCGCCTGTATTCTATTTCGAGTAGCCGGGACGGTGAAAAACGAAATGGAAACAATATTTCGCTTACGGTTAAGCGTGAGACTCAAGGCCTTTGCTCAAACTATTTGTGCGATCTGGTTGCAGGCGATCAGGTAGAGTTGGTGGGACCTTTTGGCAATACATTTTTAATGCCCAATGATCCGAATGCCAATATACTAATGATTTGTACAGGTACAGGATCCGCACCTTTTCGTGGTTTTACTGAGCGACGTCGTCGAGCAATGCCGGGTGCGAATGGAGAGTTTGTGTTGTATTTTGGTGCGCGAACTCCCGGGGAATTGCCTTATGCAAAACAACTTGGAAAATTACCGGCTACGCTATTAACACAAAATCTGGTTTATTCCCGTGAAGAAAATCAAGCTCAGGAATACGTGCAAGATCGTATTCAGCAGCACGAATCGTTTATTCAAAAAATGCTCATGGACGAAAATACTCATGTTTTTATTTGTGGTGTAAAGGGCATGGAGAAAGGTGTGGATGAGGCACTTACCGAGATCTGTGAACATAATTCCGTTGATTGGCAGAGTCAAAAAGCGAGTATGCGAGATGCCGGTCGCTTTCATGTTGAAACCTACTAATAAAAAAAAGACTGACAATAGAATCGGTGAGCAGAGAATTACTCTATAGAGTAGATTAATGGATGACTATTGGCGATCCGTGATCCGGGTTGCTATTTACAACATGACTATCGGAACCTGCTGTCGTATAAATCAGTTTTTGTATCAGGTTAGCTGTGGAGTAGATGCCCGTAACTCATCTCTATGGTGTTGCCATTGACGTCTGTTAACCAGCAATAATAGCCCGTAGGGAAGTCAGCGTCATCAGGACCGTAAACTAAAATTCCTTCTTCCTGACTCCGTGTAACAATATCGTCGATTTCAGTTCGGGAGTTAGCAGCAAACCCAATATGTCGCTCTTTTTAGGGCGTCGCTTTGGTATCTTCTCCACCACCAATTAATTGAATGACAAAATCTGTTTCTCGGCCATCGATAGACAATAATACCATCCGACAGCCATTTCGTTCTGGTCGCTGGCCACATGTAATCCAACATGGCGCCGATAGAAACTAATACAGGCCTCAACATCGTTTCCATGCAGAGCGATAGGGGATAAAGAAAACGGCATGATTACCTCTATCTATTGAGTTGTTCTAAATTTTGTCCATTGACGAATGCGACGACACTGTCTATCAGTTTGGGAAAGTCGGGTTCATTGCCAAACATCATGTGGTTCTTACTTTTTAGTATTATCATACGTGCCCCTGCGATTCGAGCGGCCAGATACCTGGCTTCGTTAATTGGTGCGATGGCATCTTCGTCGCTATGTACAATCAGCGTAGGCACATCAATTTTTGGGATTACACTTGTAACATCCATTTCATCGAACATTTCCCTGAAGCGAGCCATATTCTCGCCCGGCCCGCAAGCTTTTTGAAACCTATTAAACCACTCGATTTCATCGGGGCCTGCATCAGGCATGAATAGGGTAGTCATCGCATTTCTAAATGCCGGGTTCTCTGCCCCCCAACCATGGCGGATCATATGAACCAAAGCCTCGCTTTCGGCTTGATCTTTTTCCATCCCCCTTCGTCTTCGACCGCGGGAATATCCGCCATTTAAAATAAGATGAGATACTTTCCCCGGATTTCGTGCCACATATTCTAACGATACTGAAGCGCCCTGTGACATTCCCATTAGTGCGATCTTGTCGACATCATATTGCTCAATAACACACTCCATGTCTTCGACCATACGCTCGAACTTGATCTCTACATTGCCCCATTCGGACATGCCCTGACCGCGCTGATCGTATCTAATTACCTTAAAATAACTGGATAAATGGGAAAGATAGTCTTGGTACGATGGACTCTGCCAGTCCCATTCTAGATGGGTCATCCAGCTTCCAGCGAATACTAAAGGGTAACCTTTTCCGACTCCGGTATGCGCTATGCTTGTGCCATCCGGTGACACGCAGTAGCGCACCTCACTCTGACTAGAAAGCCCGGACTGTGTGGCCAAGTAACCCACATCTTCGCCTGATTCCACCAGATAGACTTGGATTTCTCCTTGAATATTTTTTAGCTGATGGCTGCCGAAGTCTTGAAATATGAATTCTGATTGGGAACCAACGGAACTGCGTACGGCCTGAGAAACGCAGATTCGACCTGGTGGACAAATAGTTTCAAGGCGTGCTGCGATATTAACCCCATCACCAAAGATATCATCGTTATCTGCAATCACCTCGCCTAAATTGATGCCAATGCGAAATACGATCTGTTTATCGATATCTCTTGATGATTGATTTGCCGTTAATCTAGTCTGCCAACGATGAGCGCATGACGGTAGAAAACTCGACCAGGTAGCCGTCTCCCATGGCCTTTACTATCCTACCACGACATTCGCTGACTACTGGCTCGACCAATTCGGTGTTCAGTTGTCGCATTACCCGATGGGTTCCCGTTTCATCAATACCCATCAGCCGACTATAGTAAACAACGTCGGCGACAAGTATTGCTGTCAGTCTCCTATTGGATGTCTGTCTCGCCATACGTAATCACTTTACTCGTAAAAGGGAGTTTTTGGAAAGTGTAAATGACCCTTAAAAGTAGTGGAGAAACAGTCTAGAAAGTCAATGACTGAGCGTTATTTGTCTTTACCGAGCAATAGAGCTTGAATCTATGAGCATGCGGCTATGTGTCAACTGCTTTTCCGGCACTGGAGTTTGACTGATGCTTCGGTTTAGTTGACTCAGTTTTTTTCTGGTGGATCTGTGTGGTCACGCTTTCATGCAAACGGAAATCAGCAACCTTGCCTGCCGTGCGGCACCATTGACTTGTTAGGTTATAGGCGTAAGCTAAATGACCAATCAATACTGGCGTTAGCTCTAGGATGGTTATAAATAGTTTATTCTTGGCATTCCTTGGTTGGCGAATAGTTCAATCTGCGCGGCGAAACTGGAAGACTTGGTCGTAGCCCTTAGTTAACGTGTATTCTTCCAGGTTGATAGAAAACAATCGGCAGTTTGCGTGAGTTAGCAAGTTATCCAGTGTCGTATTCCTAGAACGGATCGCTTTACGAGCCTCTTCTTGTGACGTTCCTTCTAGCTGGTCAGCCAACCCGGTCGCCGAGAGTGAATACCCATCGAGGTGATCCTGGATATTGCCCTTGCGGTTGTCCCATATCAAACTGACATTGGGATTTAGCTGCATGTTACGAAATTTTCGGGTATCCATGTAAGTTGCGAGGTAGATGGTAAAAAGATCGTCGCTAAATGCGTAAGCCATCAAGTGCTGATATGGGCTTGTTTCACCCATGGTCGCTAATACGCACTGAGCCTGCTGATCAAGTAGATCGGAAATTACTGCTGCAAGCTCGAGTTTTTCCATTTGTATGGTCATATATTATATATCTGCAATAAGTATGGTAGAGACTGTCGACATCTCTAATGTGATTCTTTTTATCGTTAATAACGATGAGTTACTAATATCTAAAATATTTGGTTGTAAGAAGATATTTAGTCGAGAAATTGTTGAATCTCTATAACATAACCGTTTGGGTCTTCTACGAAGAACGTATAAATATTAAATTTTTCAAGTACATGAGGTTCATCTTTTATTATGACACCCCTTCGAGTAAGGTGTGTATACCATTCATCAACTTCGTTAGTAACAAGTGTAATCATTCCACCCTTAGGCTCTACTACTCGGTCTTCAAATGCGCTGCAAACACCAATTTGTGCTGTTGAAGAAACTTGAAATATTCGTGCGGCTCCTTCGTCGATCACAAGTTTTAGTCCTAAACCGTTCTCATAAAAATTCGAGGTAATCTCTAAATCATGAGTATATACCCAAGTGATTTGATAACTAATGTTTAGGTTTTTCATTTTAAATGCCGGGATTATGTATTGTCATGCGCACGTTTTAAATCTTCAATAAGAGCGCTGGCTAAGGTCGTTAATATAGTTCTTTTAGGATTAATCAAGACAATTTCTATCACAGAGCTATAGCGTTTTGTTTAGATCGCTTTTAACATGCCGTCGGTAATCCATAATTTTTCAAATTGTTCAGCAAGGCCTTTATAGTGTCCCCTTAGTGTCAAGTGTGAAATACTTTGAATACTCATTTGGAAAGTTTATGTAATTGGGGTGATTACAGTTATTGTTGTTGATTAAACGGAGATTTAGGAATAAATCAAACGGCACCAAGATTAGTATTCGGTTATGTTGACGAACACGGTGTTATCCAAACGGCGATAAAAGTTAACTTTCTTTACTTCAGCGACGAACGGTATCAAAATTTAATATGAGTCAGTATCACGACATAATCGGTTCAATAGGGGTGGCTCTAATTCTTTTATGCTATTTTTTAATTCAAATTGGAAAGATATCCGCTGAAAATATATGGTACTCCGTATTGAATTTGATTGGCGCATCGATGATATTGTTTTCCTTGTACTACGAATTTAATTTTGCATCCGTTCTCATTGAAGGGTTTTGGGTGCTAATAAGTATAATTGGTATTGTGCGTTTTATGATGCGACGGCTCAAGCAACTCTGATAAACATATGCTAGTCGAAACTGCATGTAAATACGAAAGTTATTGAGGGTTCTATCCTTTACGCAGTTCCTGATTGTCGCGAAACCGCATCCAGTTGACTACTAACGGAAGCCCCAGCCGATAGAATCTTTGTAACGGATAGTTGCGCATTGGCGTAATTGGTACATCTAGATCTCTAGGGTTTTTACCCAAGATGCGTTCTGCCATGACTCGTCCCATCACGTTAGACATAGCCACACCCCGGCCATTAAATCCAAGCCCGGTTAAGATGCCGTCGTTTGGTTCATGCAGATGGGGTAAATGATCATGGGTTATCGCTAATCGGCCGTTCCATTGGTACTTCCACTTTACGCTCTTTAATTGTGGATATAGTGTTACGGCCTCCTGTTTCACCCTCTCGTAGTCCGGGTGATCACCAAACTGTTCGGTGAAACCGTGTCCACCGAGTAAAAATCGATTTTCTGCATCTTTTCGACCGTAGTAAATAACCCGACGGGTATCGGATAGGGTGTGTCGTTGGGGTAATATGCTTGCTGAAAGGCCTTCCGAAAGCTGCTCAGTTGCGAGTTGAACACTTATCAACGGCACAATGCTACGCTTTAAGTCAGGCCATAAATCGTCGGAATATCCGTTGGTTGCCAGCACTACCTGATCGGCAGTAATATGTCCGTGCTCAGTATGCAGTCGCCATTTTTCTCCGTGTTTTTGTATATGGCTTGCGGGACTATCCCCAAAAATAGTAGCGCCAGCTTTTACCACGACTTTAGCCAACCCACGCGCGTATTTTAGTGGATGGATATTACCGCCTTGTTTAACCAAAGCTCCCATGGAAAATGCGCGGGTTCCGGTAATTTCGTAAACTGCTTCAGTATCAAGTAAATCTATATCTGCGCCAATTTCCTGCCATTGACGACATTGCTCGCGAAATACTTTAGCCGCTCCACTATAGTGGGCAGTGCGAACCCAACCAGGTTGCACAGCGTCGCAATCTATATCATTACTATGTATTATATCGAACAGTTCGTTCGCTGAATTCATTGCCGCATGCAGCAGTTTGTTACCAGCTTCTTGCCCAAGTTTTTTTCGTACCTCGTCAGGTGAGTTAAACGGCAAAAGTGGGTTGGCCGCTCCACCGTTTCTTCCTGAGGCACCCCAGCCAGGTTGTTTGTTATCAATGACAGTAACTTTGCGTCCTGCATTAGCGAGCAATAATGCGCATCTAAGTCCTGTAAAACCGGCACCGACCACAACTATGTCACAACTTTCTTGAAAGTTTAGTGTGGGAAAATCGTCGAGTGGCTCTGCGGTTGCAAACCATAATGACGGTGGGAACTGGGTTGGACTTATCACTATAGAAACGCTTTAGGGTCAGAGGGTTCTGATTCATTATCAGCCTCGTGATAATACAGCTATTCTATTCATAATAGAATAATGAACTGAAATCAAGCGGTAAACATTTTTAACGTGCTAGATTAGTTTTAGACGTGTCATTAATGACTAAAATTTGATGGTAACTAGAGCTTTATCCGAAGTGCAGAGGGATTTGTTATGCAAATATTGCCAGCAAGTCTGGAAGATATGTTTAGTGAGGATGTTGCTTTGATGATCGTGCAATCTGAATAGTAGTAATTATGATGAGATCAATTAGGTGATCATTTATCAATTTGCAACCACTCGGTTGCATCAAAATATTTTTCGAAGTATTTGATCTCACCACTTATAAACCAACCCGCTATTTTAGCTAATGCCTTGTCCCAAGGTTTATCGCATACAATAGCAATTTTAGTAAACTCGCTGCCGTACTTGATCCCTAGCTTAAGGTCGTCCCATGCGGCTCGTAAATCCCAGTCGTCCAACTCTGTTGCGTCTAGTAACACCCTTATTCTTCGTTCCTTAACTTCCATTAATACTTCGTCAACCATGGGGACGATGAGTTCATAGTCTTCGTGCGTTAGCCTTCCGAAGGCTTTTAATTTTAGATAAAAATTTTGGTCTATTCGACTTATGCCAATAGTCAATCCATGTTCAGTATATTTAATAATCAGCTCTCCTATTGGTCATTTTAGACAGAGTAATTATTATATAGAGATCATTCTGCGCTTTCGTTGATCTAGGTCAATATTCTCTCGGCTTAAATATGTAACTATAAATTTTTACAACCTACGTTAAGTAAACCATTCAAATTAAATCTCGTGGAATTTAAAGACTATTATAAAATACTAGGTGTAGAGACCTCCGCAGACACTAAGGCGATAAAAATCGCCTATAGAAGACTCGCGCGCACTTATCATCCGGATGTAAGTGACCACCACGACGCCGAAGATAAATTTAAAGAGGTTACTGAAGCCTACAATGTTTTAAAAGATCCAGAAAAACGTGCAAACTACGACGAACTTCGAGAACACGGTCAACATGGGCAACAATTTAAACCACCACCGCAGTGGCAATCGTCTGGTAAGTTCACGGCAGATGATTTTGATGGTTCATTTTCTGATTTTTTTGAATCTTTATTCGAGGTTAATAGTGAGTCTGTTCCGAAGTCAGGGCCGCAAACGCAGAACCACCACATGCGTGGAGCAGATATTGAGCTCGAAATGCCAGTTTTTCTAGAAGAAACGATTTCAGAAACGGCAAAAACTATTTCATATAGTCTTCCGCGCTTCGATCTCAATGGTAATCCATTGGAAAATCTCGAAAAAACCCTTAAGGTTAGTATTCCAAAGGGTATATCGGATGGCGAAGTAGTCAGACTCAAGCAACAAGGTTCCCCCGGTGTAAATGGTGCACCCAGTGGTGATCTGTTTATTCGTATTCGTCTTGTACCTCATCCGTTGTTTGATCTTGAAGGTCATCACTTGGTCTTAACACTGCCAATCACGCCATGGGAAGCGGTGCTTGGTGCAAATATTGTTGTACCAACACTTACCGGGACTATTCGACTTACGTTGCCAGAAAATAGCCAATCAGGGAGACGATTACGGGTAAAAGGGAAGGGCTTGTTTGGAAAATTGGCTAAAGGTGATCTTTACGTTGTTTTAAATGTTGTAGTTCCTGAAATTACTGATGTGGATGAAGAGAATCGATGGAAAGAAATGGCTGAGAAATCGAGCTTTGACCCTAGAATGAATTTGAGAACAAAGTATGAAAATTAGTTCTGAAGAGTGCATCTGTTCTGGAGATTTATGCGACTTAGTGTCTATCTCTGCAAACCAGCTATCTGAATTAGTAGAATACGGCGTGATTGACCCTTCGGAAGGACTGAGCGGTGAGTGGAATTTTAGCATTCAAGTAATCTCCACCGTTAAACGGGCGATTAGGTTACAACAAGATTTTGACATTGATACGGCTAGCACTGCCCTAGTAATTGATTTGTTAGATGAATTAGAACAACTACGAACGGATAATAAAATGCTTAAAAATCGCCTTAACCGATTTCTTCAGAAATAGTTTTTATTGTTTTTAGTCAGAAGAATATCGAATTGATCCTATTTCAACTTTAAGGAAATATTGGGGGTCCAGTCAGCCTTTAGGTTTCGATGAATAATATGCGGCAGGCTATCTCATGTGATGGAAGGTTCCACAATACAAATCATTGCGCTGTGAATTTTTCGGTTCATCCTAGTCACGGTGCTGGTAGTGATGCGGGAAATATTATGAAATGGAAAATTATATGAATTATGGTATTTGCACACATAGACTGGGTAGACCTGAGAAGTATGCGTTTATGCAATCGACGGCACCTATTAATAGTGCATAACGTGCGGCTTTACCTATAGCCGTTAGTGTAAGAAATAGAATAAACGGCACCCTTAGTATTCCTGCAATAACGGTGAGTGCATCGCCTACTATTGGTACCCAGGTAAACAAAAGACACCAGATACCGTAACGATTGAAACTATTCTGAGCTTGAATTAGCTGGGGTTCGGATACTGGAAACCAGAGTTTATTTCGAAACCGGTTTATATAAGTGCCAAGCCACCAATTCACCGAGGCGCCTAGTGTATTGCCGCATGTCGCTACAAGCCATAACCAAAAGGCATCGTATCCTGAGCTGAGTAGCGCCGCTAGAACTAATTCCGAGGACGCAGGAAATATTGTCGCGGCTAAGAACGATGCGCCAAATAAACTAAAATAAGCAACCATGTATTGTGTTAGGTTTTCGTTATATATGCAGTGTGTTAACCATAATCGCGGAGTCCTGCTATGACAACTGAAGAAATGCCTAATTACTGCTACGAGTACATGCAGATGCATCACGCTGAAGGCTGTTTTGTAATGCCTAACACATGGGTAGGCGGTAGTGTAAAGCTAATTTAGTAGACAGGGTTTTTTCGATCGGTACTCCAAGCGCGGGTCATGCTTATGCGTTGGGTTAAGTTGCTAAGGATTGCTTTGATTGTTGTGGTGTTGCGATAAGTGATCAACAGCTGCAGGATAAAGTTTTAGGGCACAAAAGCCTCAATTTATATGTTTTGGAGATAATTTTTGCTGTTTATGACATGGATTAAATCTGCCATCCAGCGAAGACAACAATATGCGCTGTCTGGCGCGTTGTCTCCACGTAGTAATCAACTTAATCGTAGACTGTAGGCTTATACGGCATTCTGGTGTTTTAACAGTCGTGCCTCTTGCAAAGAGGATTTGTAACGCATAAGATTTCATAATCAGTCCGCCATCGATAAAAAATTTATTAAATTCTCAAAAATCTTTTTACGTAAGGCATGAGTGTTATTTACGCTAAAACTTAGTTGATTGGTGCAGCGTTTAGGTTGATTTACACGACAATTTCCGCAAATTCAGGTACGGCTTAATCTAACCGCAAAAATGGTTGGTTTTGTGTTGGATGATGCAGATGTTGGCGTCCGCTAATGATTAGGCAAGTATCCCGATTTGCTAACAAAACATCTTATGGATGAAGACCTCTTTCCGATGTGCAGTCCTAAAATCGCGCCTCAATTGAGTGGACCGAAAGATCTGGCGGGTATAGCTTTGAATGAAATTTGAAACAAGACGAATTGTGCTGCCGCTTGCCTGTGTGCAGATTTTGGTATGGGCGACCAGTTTTTACATGTTTCCGGCAATGTTGCCAACATGGGAAGCGGGGTTTGGCTGGAGTAAGACTGCATTATCGGGAGCATTCACACTGGCAATTCTAATTACAGCATGTGGTGCACCCATTGCGGGGAAACTAATCGATCGCGGCTCAGGCAGAAACGTTCTCGTTGGTGGACTGTCTATGGTTGGTTTTATGTTGTTACTCATGTCTAAGGTTACCGAACTATGGCAGTTCTATCTTTTGTGGGCTGGACTAGGCATTGGTATGACCGGTGCTCTATATGAGTCGTGCTTCGCATTAGTCACTCGTTTACAAGGTAAGAATGCGCGATCAACAATAACTTCGATTACGTTAATTGCGGGCTTTGCCGGTGCACTGGCTTTTCCGGGTGCTCATTATTTAAATCACATGCTTGGTTGGCGCACCACGGTGCTGGTTTATGCAGGGATAATTTTCTTGGTGGCCATACCGCTCATGTATCTGGTGCCTAAAAGGAAATTGGATACCAAGCTAAAAAATAACAGAGCATCGGTAACGAGTTCAGATTACACACCCAGGCAAGCGCTTGGCTCTCTAGTGTTTTGGTTGGTAGCAATCGGCTTTGCACTTATTGGTTTGAATCATGGAATGATTATCACTCATATGTTACCGCTACTTGTGGAGCGAGGTATCGAGTTGGCCGTTGCTGTTCTGGTTGCAGCTATGATTGGTCCCATGCAAGTCGTGGGCCGATTGCTTATGCTGGCCGCTCAAAAACACGTTAGCACTAGCGGAATAGCGGCATACTCTATAGTTTTAATGTTCTTTGCATCCATAGCTTTATTCAATGTTTTGCATTGGTGGCAGTGTGTATTTGTATTCGCTGTATTACAGGGAACAGGTTACGGCGTGACCAGTATTACCCGACCTGTTGCCACGGCTGAGTTTCTTGGAACTGCACATTTTGGAACCATATCTGGATTCATTGCGATGCCATACATGCTAATGAATGCTATTTCGCCTTCCGTAGCCGCCGGTTTGTGGTCCTTGGGGGGCTATGATTTAGTCATTGCTGGTGCGGCAGTGAGTTGTATAGGGGCTTTTACTTGCCTACTGCTTGCCGCAAGAGGTGTTAACACTTCCTAGAGGGTTAAAATCAGGCAGGTTTGTGGTACCCTGCGCGACTTTAAATTTTTACGTCAATTAGGTTATTAAGTATGTCCAGAGCAAGTGCACGACACATTCTTGTCGATAGTGAAGAAAAATGTAACGAATTGAAGGCTGAGATCGAAGGTGGTCTTGACTTCGCCGATGCTGCAAAACAACACTCCAGCTGTCCATCAGGTGGCCATGGTGGTGACCTTGGCGAATTTGGTCCTGGCCAGATGGTTCCAGAATTCGACACTGTGGTATTTAACGGTGCAGTAAACACGGTTCATGGCCCGGTTAAAACTCAATTCGGGTATCACCTGCTTGAGGTTACTAGTCGCACTGACTAGAGTTCAAATTCAGGTCTGCTTTGGCATTTAATTATCTGATGTCAAAGCCCTTGATTAGTATAGAAATATGCCAGCGGATTAGTTTACACGGATTAAGTCGGTATAGGCAGTAATCCTGCTGTCTGCAATAAGACTGCGTTATACAAATCCATTATTCGTGAATAAATCGTTTTATGGCATTATCCTTCAACTGCTGAATAATATAACGATCGGTTATGCTATCGCCCCAACTACACGTAGATGAAAGTTAAAGCTATGAAGCGACAATTCGCCCTATTTGTTGTCTTGAGCTTGTTTTTGTGTTCTGCTGTTAACGCACAAATCTGGCGCCCCGATGGGCCGATTAAGATTATGGTGGCGTTTAATCCCGGCGGGGCAGGGGATACGTTGATTCGTTTAATTGCGGATGAATTACAACGCCGCACCAGCTGGGAAATGGAGGTTGAGAATGTTACTGGACGTGGTGGCATTAATATGGCGCTTGCGCTAAAGTTTCAACCAAAGGATGGAACGGCGATTGGTTTCGGCGTAACGGAGACCTTTGACTACAATATTCAAGCCGCTTTAGGTGAAACCGACGCGTTGGATCACTA
>CAJQKF010000142.1 GCA_905478855.1 uncultured Gammaproteobacteria bacterium | reverse complement strand
CCTGGTCGATGGTGTTCAACGCGCCATGCGTGTAGCGCTTACACGAGAAATCGAGGTGCTTGAATCCGGCTTGTCTTTTCTTGCAACTGTTGGCTCGACTAGTCCATATATTGGTCTTTTTGGAACAGTTTGGGGCATTATGAACTCTTTCCGGTCCCTCGGTGCGCTTCAGCAGGTGACCATTGCGACGGTCGCACCCGGCATATCCGAGGCCTTAATCGCAACCGCGATGGGTTTATTCGCGGCAATTCCAGCAGTAATCGCTTATAACCGGTTTTCCAATTCATCAGAACGTTTAATTAGTCGTTACGATGTATTCCAGGAAGAATTTCTGAGTATTGTAAACAGACAGACCATGACACCCAACGATCGGGCATAACAGAATGGCTAGCTCCTATACAAGACGCGGGAAAAAGCAGATGAGTGAAATTAATGTCGTCCCCTACATTGACGTTATGTTAGTACTGCTCATTATTTTCATGGTTACCGCACCCTTATTGACCCAAGGAGTAAAAGTTGAATTGCCAATTGCCAATTCGGAGCCGATTGAGGAAGATGATGTTGAGCCTTTTTTACTGACAATAAACAAGGATGGTGAGTACTTCTTAAATGATGAAGAAGAAGCAATAACGGATCCCAAGATTATTCGTCTGAAAGCGCAAGCTGTGCTTAGAAATAATCCAGATATACCCTTTTTGGTTAGAGGAGATGGCAGTGTTGCATACCAAGCTGTGATTGATGCAATAACATTGCTGCAAGCCGCAGGAATCCCGTCAGTAGGTTTGGTGACTAAAGACCCAGGCACTAGCTGAAGTGGTACAGACAACAAAAAACTGGGTCTTACAGTCGCGTTCAGTTCTTTTCGCACTTGCTGTTCATTTGGTTTTGTTCGTTCTTATTGGTGTTAGCTTTACAACCGAATCGAACATCATTGTGCCTAAGGTGATTAGTAGCGGTCCTATTATTCAGGCAACAGTTGTATCTGAGCAGGATCTGCAGCTACAGAACGATAAACGGGAGCAGGAGAAAAAGCAAAAAAAGGCTGAAGAAGAGCGAATAAAAAAGGAATTAGAAAAAATCAAGAAAGAGGCTCAACTTTTGGAGCAAAAACGAAAGGAAGAAAAACAACGAAAAATTGATGATCTAAAAAAGCAAAAAGCTGAAGAAAAAAGACAGCAAGAAGAAAAAATTGCAAAAGCCGAACAGGATCGTTTAGAAAAAATTAATCTCGAAAAGAAACAGCGCGAAGAAGAAATAAAGAAAAAAAAGCAAGAAGAATTAAAGAAAAAGGAAGATGATGAGAAGAAACGCAGGGATGCAGAGCGTAAGGAGGAAGAACGTAAAAAAGCTTTAGAGGAAGAAAAGAGACGTAAGCAAGAAGCGGAGCGTTTACGAAAAGAACGACAAGCAGAACGGCTTCGTCAAGAAGAACTTGCGCGTGAACTTGAAGTCGAACAGCAGGCACAAGCTGAAGAACGGCAGCGTCAGTCTGAAATTACTCGTCAGGAAGCGTATAGTGCCCTACAAAACTTATATGGACTCATTCAGCAGAAGGTTACTCGAAATTGGGTTCGCCCATCGACAGCCAAACCAGGAATGAAGTCAACAATTGGGGTTCGAATGGGGCGGGATGGTACCGTTTTAATCTCAAATGTTGTGGAGAGTAGTGGTGACAATTTGTTTGATGACTCAGCGACTCGCGCAGTATTGAAGGCATCACCCTTGCCCTTTCCCACCGATCCGAAATATTATGAACATATTCGTACATTTAATCTCAGATTTGCACCGGACAGTTAACTTATGATGAGTCAGATAAAATCGCTGGTAGTAACCGTTTTAGTACTCGTTGTTGCGGGCGTGCAATTAGCGCATTCGGCGTTAACAATAGACATAACCAGTGCGTCTGGTGACGGTGTCCCAATTGCAATCGTACCGTTTGAATGGAAGGGGAGTGCGCCACCACCTCAAGAGGTATCCGCGATTATTGAGTCAAATCTTGTTCGTAGCGGAAAATTCGATGCGATCTCGAAAAATGATTTTCTCGAAGCCCCTCATGATAATAGTCAGGTGAGTTATAAGAACTGGAGATTGTTAAAAGCTGAGGCGCTTATCTTGGGGCAATTGCGCGCCATATCCCCCGATAAATACGAAGCTAGATTTCAGTTGCTGGATGTTTATAAAGAAAAACAGCTTGCCGGTTACCAATTTGTAGTATCGGGAAAACAACTACGAAAAGTTGCCCACCAGATTAGCGATATTATTTATGAGACGCTTACTGGAAATCCGGGTGCGTTCGATACAAAAATTGCCTATGTAACGGTAACTAAATCAGCAAGCGGCGGCAATAATAACCTGCTTGTAGTTGCTGACTCTGATGGCTATGGTCCGCGAGAAGTATTATCGTCTAAAGATCCGATTATATCGCCAGCTTGGTCAAAGGATGGGCAAAAATTAGCCTATGTGTCTTTTGAAAACGGTGGTTCAAAGATTTTTGTGCAGGATGTGTTTAGTGGTAAGCGTGATCGTGTAGCAAACTTTCCTGGATTAAACAGTGCGCCTGCGTGGTCACCCGACGGTTTAAAATTAGCGCTAACATTATCTCGTGATGGAAACCCAGAAATTTATGTAATGCGAGTAAGCGATGGAACATTACAACGAATTACCCGGCATCATGCCATTGATACTGAGCCGTCATGGGCACCAGACGGAAAATCGCTCGTATTTACCTCTGATCGAGCTGGAAAACCACAAATTTACCAAGTTTCTGCCAGCGGTGGCGCAGCTAAAAGACTTACATTTGAGGGTGCATACAATGCGCGTGCCTCATATGATTCGACAGGAAAAAAGCTGGTTTTGGTCACAAATCAGGGCAATGGATTCCAGATTGGTGTATTCTATCCAGACAACGGTGGACTGCAGGTATTGACCCAGTCTCGACTTGATGAATCACCCAGTTTTGCACCAAATGGCGATATGATATTGTATGCCACACAGACGGGTGGCAAAGGAATTTTGGCGGCGGTATCGTCCGACGGCAGAGTAAAACAACGACTACGCTTTCTTGATGGTTCGGTTCGTGAACCGGCCTGGTCACCATTTAATCTAAAACTCTAAAGGAGAGACTGATGCGAATTTTTAATCCGATTCTAGTTCTAGTGATTTTGAGCTTATCACTTGGCGCGTGTAACCGAACAAAGGTACAGGAAAATGTTGATGTAGATGATGCTAACCTAGGTGAAAGTAGCAATGGCAGCGGTGCTAATTCATCTGGGCTGGGTACCGATGGTGGAACATCTGGTAGCGGCTTGGGGCTGGCTGGTGGCGACGGTGATCCATTAAGTAAACGTGTTGTTTATTTTGACTATGACAGCAGTAGCCTTACTGCAGAGTCGCAACTAATCGTTGAAGCTCATGCAAACTATATGTTGTCTAATTCTGGTGTAAGTCTTGTTTTGGAAGGACACGCCGATGAACGTGGAACCCGAGAGTATAATCTGGCGCTGGGTGAGGATAGAGCTAAGTCAGTAGCTAAGCTAATGCAGGCGATGGGCGTGCAAGCCGGCAGTATGCGTGCAGTATCCTATGGTGAAGAACGTCCGGTTGCTCTGGGTCAAGATGAGAGTGCGTGGGGTTTAAACCGGCGTGTGGAAATTCTCTACGGTAATTAATCGTTCCGCTTTACAGCCTAGGACCTGAATATTTTGTACAAATGTTCAGGTGGGTTTGACTGCAGATCTATGTTTTTTTTGTTACTTTTTTGCTTAACCTGAATTTAAGGAATATTATTTTGATAACCTCTAGATTCGCGACGATCGCAGGCATTTGCGTTTTTGTCGCTGGCTGTGCCGAGCTGGGCACACTGTCGTTTCCTACTCGCACGAGCAGCACTGCCCAAGCTGCGGAAACCCCCACTGTCCAACCTCAGGTTGCTTCAACTGGAAATGTATCGGCAGTTCTTGCTGAGGTTCAGGCCCTTCAAAATGAAATTAAGGAGTTACGAAACACGGTTGAAAGACAGTCTTATGAATTGGACCGACTTAAGAACCGGCAAACGGATCTATACACAGATTTAGATCAGCGATTGCGAGTCCAAGAGCGCGGCGTTGGTCAGGCACAAAATGGACAAATCGCTCAGGTAGGTCAAATTGTTGTCCCACAAACTAACGTTGGAACAACACTTTCTCAACCAACATTTGCCAATGTAACTCCAAGTAACAGTGGTGCTAACGGATCCGGTTCTTTTACTTTATCAGGAAGTAGTCAATCCACAGCACCAACTAATCAAGGTACTAGCCAATCTGGCCAGGTGGTATTGAATCAACCTGTCATCGTCGGAACAACACAAGTTGCAACACCGCAACAGCCAGAAGTTGTGGTTGGACAGCCACAAGTAACAACTTCTGTGCCTTCGAATGCAGTAACGTTATCAGCTCAGGATGCCTACGATGAAGCATTTGCATTACTTAAAAGAAGTTTGTACGCAGACGCCGTTGTAGCTTTTGAAACATTTGTTCGAAATTACCCGACAAACGATTTAACCGATGATGCTTATTATTGGATGGCGGAAGCGCGTTATGTTACACGGGAATTTTCACCCGCATTAGCTGGTTTTCAGACAGTAACAGCTAATTTTCCAAGCTCTCAACGGGTGCCAGCGTCTTATTTAAAAATTGGCTATATACAATACGAAACCGGTGCCTATGTGGAAGCTCGTGAGACACTGGGGTTTATTTTGAAAAACTTTTCGACTCATCGAGTATCAGTCTCAGCCGAAACTCGGTTGAAGAAAATGGATCGAGAGGGACGTTAGTGTAGTTTTGTAAAGTGTACGGGAATGAAAGGATCGGCTGTGTCGATCCTTTTTTTTGACATCTATCATCTTCAAGCATAATGTAATAAAGTAGTTTATAAGCAAAATCTTATATTAGTTGCTGACCTTAGGGCAATTCCTTTGTAGAATGCCCATAGGGAAGTTTTTCTTTGGATTGTTGAATAACCGGGTTGAATATGGAATTAGAAGTAGTACATCTTGTTTCGTTAAGCGCATTCGTAGTCGCTATGGTTTTTGGTGCAATTGCGAATAAATCTCACTTTTGTACCATGGGCGCCTTTAGCGATTGGGTAAACATGGGCACGCAGACTAGAATGCGAACGTGGGTTCTTGCCATTGGAGTGGCGTTATTCTGCAGCCAGGCAATGCACGTTCTTGGTTGGGTCGATATTAACCAAGCGATTAATTTGACGCCGAGATTTGGCTGGTTAGGTCATGTGCTCGGTGGCTTTTTATTTGGAATCGGTATGACCATTGCGGGTGGCTGCGGACAGCGCACACTGGTCCGCTTGGGCGGAGGAAACTTAAAGTCTTTAGTCGTACTACTCATGCTCGGTATTAGTGCTTACATGACCCTTCGTGGCCTGTTTGCATTGGCGCGAATTAATTACATAGAGATCTTTGCTGTAGATCTAACGTTGTCAGGTTTTAGTAATCAGGGTCTGCCACATATCCTTGCCGAAACTTCGGGTTTTGCAGAAAATGGACTGCGCATAGCTGTAACTTTAATCGCCGTGGCGTTTGCTCTTTGGTATGTATTTAAAGATTCAGGATATAGAAAAAATACCGAAAATATAATTACCGGACTAGTAATCGGTCTAATATGCGCGTCTGCATGGTATATCACAGGCGTTATGGGTTTTGATGATTTTGAGCCAGTAGCACTTGAAGGCATGTCTTTTATAGCTCCGGTGGGAAATAGCATTAATTATTTGATGACCTTTACTGGTTCGACAATCGGCTTCGGTATTGCGACGGTGGGTGGTCTTATACTTGGGTCATTTTTATACGCAATAGCGAGTAAAACATTCCGTGTCGAGTCTTTTACTAATAAGTCCGATATGATTAATCACATGGTTGGTGGTCTGATAATGGGCTTTGGCGGTGTGCTAGCCTTAGGTTGCACAATTGGACAGGGTCTTACCGGTTTATCAACATTAGCGGTGGGCTCAGTCATAACGATAATAAGTATCGGATTCGGCTGTGTATTGACCTTGAAAATGCAATTTAATATGTTGGATGACGGCTTTTGGAAGTCATTGCATCTGAGCCTATCCGATATGCGACTGATGCCGACTCCGAAAGATGAATAAAACGGGCATCTATTTTATAAAAGTTACTAATAATGGATTGACTTAGCGTATCGTCGATCCGATAATACGGCGCCTCGCATAGTTCGATGCGGGAGTCAAAAATGGGGCCGTTAGCTCAGCTGGTAGAGCATCTGACTTTTAATCAGGTGGTCGCAGGTTCGAACCCTGCACGGCCCACCAATCTCATAGAGTATCAAACCGCCTCATGGCGGTTTTTTATTGCCTAAACTCCAGTAAATACGGGTATATTCAATATTTTGCAGTCACCTGTTATCATGCATCCCATGAGTTCATAGTGTATCATCAGAGTTTTTAACGGGGATGCACGTATGGATGCATCGATATTTGTGCATCCCTGGTAGTTTTCAGGAGCCTGTATGACTATTCCACTTAACGCAGAAGATATTCTTGGTGTTAACCGAACCCGATCACGGCAACAAATAGGGTTTCATGATTCCGTTGGCGAACCTATCACTGGTTTAAAGTTATTAGTACCTTCGTCAGGGAAGCGAATTTTCTACTATGTTTTCAAGCACAATGGAAAAGGCATCCGAATACGGATCGAGGAGTTTAGTCCTGATCATTTTAGTGATCGCCAACGCACAACGTTATTGGAACGCGTAGCGAGTTATCGACATGACATATCTAATGGCGTTATACCGGAGCCGAATTACCGCAAATCGCAGAACGAGGCGCGAGATGCCGCAAAGGAAACTCGCCAAAAGAAGCATAGGCCCACCCTCAAAACCTTAGTGAATCGGTATATCGAAGCTATCAGTGACGAAACTGGTGGCAGATACAGAAAGTCTTGGCGTGAAACTGAACGACTCATTTACAAGGATGTCCTCCCTACGTTAGGCAAAAGAATCGCGGAAGAAATCACCTTTCAGGAGTTCCGAAAGGAACTGTCTAAGATTCGTCTACGTGGCCTTGTGGTTGCGAACAGAGTTCACGCAGCACTAACAACATGCTTAAAGTGGGGGGTCGAGGAAGGTTACTTACCTTTCAATCCTTTGCACGGAACTAGCAGGGTTGGCGGCGAGGAAAAGCCCCGTGAACGTGACCTCAGTGAGTCCAACGTTATATCTTTTTGGCATGGACTATCGGGCATGGCACCGGAGTATGGAATTGCATTGAAACTGCTGTTACTAACAGGGGTACGACGATCTGAGGTAGCGCTCGCCGAATGGAAAGAAATCGATCTACGTAAAAAAATCTGGGATATTCCAGGCGCCAGAACCAAATCCGGTAAACCGCACGTTGTCCCGCTGTCACCGTTGGTGATTGACCTGATCAAGGACCTTCAAAAGATTACCGGAACTACGCCGTTCTGGTTGCCAGGGAAAAGGTATATGGGCCGAACTGCGTTCGAGTATTCGAATCAACCGATTAGACCGGAGTCACTCACCAAAGCCTTGAAAAAAGCTCAGAACAACGGATTAATCGAGGCGGAATTATTCACGGTGCATGATCTTCGCCGAACACTCAGAACCCGAATCATGCTACTTGGCGTTGACCGAGACACAGCGGAACGATTGTTGGCTCATCAAGTCGGCAACCGTGTCGAGAGAACCTATGATAGGTACGGATATATGAATGAAAAGCGAGAGGCGTTAACGCGGTGGGCAGAGTATGTCGAAAAACTTGTTAGCAATTCTACAAAAGTTGTGAGGTTCATAAGATGAGTAAAGAAATTGAAAAGTTTAATGCCGTAATTATGGGGAGGCACGAATGGCAACAAGCAATAGCGGAGCACATCGAGGATGTTAAAAGCAGGGATGAATTTTGGCTGGCGGCAGCATTAGAGCTGGTAGCCATGCATCACGAAACCGGATTTGAATTGCCAGACCCTGTGCGACTCTGGATGGTGGATTCATTAACTAAGATTCTGAAACGAAAAAAACCGAATGAGTTTTTTCAAGTTAGATCCAGTCAGGGGCCGCTAAATAAAAACCTAACCCAACTAAGGCAGTATGTTCATTTGATTGTGGCTATCCGATTTTTGCAGTCCGGCGGTACCACCTTGTTAGACGCTTTTGAAACGCTTGCACCAATAATGGCGTACAGTGCTGAAACTCTGCAACAAAAGTACAAAACTGATCTGAAGATTACCCGTCATTGGTTCGATAGGCTGTCAGATGAAAAGAAAATGGAACTATATAAAACTTGTAAATTTTTATAGACCGCAAATTAAATAAAATAACTTATGCAAGGGGTATGAATCTCATCTCTTATTCGTACCTACTTCAAATGCAATCATGCCGGTATATATAGCGCACCAGTGATGTTTTATTGCTGGGTGTATCCGTAATCGACTGCAATTGGAGTGAATCCCTGTGTCAAATACTCAACTATCCCCTATCCACTCTCATAGAAAATACATCTGCCAACGTCACGGCATATCCTTGGCGACTCTAAGGCGTATTGAGATAAACGACCCTAGCGCTCCACGGCCAGTGCGTCTGCCTAGTGGTGGAGTACTAAGGAACGTCCCCGCATGGGATGAATACTTCGAAAACCTTGTTGGGTAGTTCGATGTTCGGAAAGCGTTCTTTGACGTCAGTATCCAAGGAATATTGACATGGATGAATTCAGGCAAGCAATCATGGAGTCAGGTATGGCGCCGCCAGAGGTCATTGATCCGGGTGTCTGGCATCGGTTCCCCGGCAACGGAAAATGCCCGAGCAACCGTTCTGGATGGTGTCTGATGTTCGAAGGTGGGCTGGGCGGTTGTTTCGGTGACTGGTCTTCCGGTCTATCTGAGACCTGGAAAAGTAAGCAGAACAAACCCTATTCACGGACTGACCGAGTCGCCTTTGCTCGTCGCGCAGAAGCTGCGCGGAAGCGGGCCGAGATAGAACGCCGAACTCGGCAGGCCGATGCCGCGACTAGAGCCACCGCGATCTGGAAATCTGCGAAGCTTGCTACTTGCAGTCACCCGTACCTGAACCAAAAGCGTATCCATCCACATGGTGCAAAGCTGCATAAGGACGCGTTGACACTCCCAATAACGGACTTCGCCGGTAATCTTTCCAGCCTACAATTTATTGGACCCAATGGCAGAAAGCGACTACTTTCTGGAGGCTGCAAACGCGGACGTTTTATTTATGTGGCAGGTGACATGACAGATTTCCACCATATAATCATATGCGAGGGTTGGGCCACCGGCTGCACCCTGGCTGAGGATAGCCCCGCAGCTCTGGTTCTGGTGGCCATCGATGCGGGCAATCTAAAACCAGTTGCCTTGGCCACCCGCCGTCGCTGGCCTTATGCTGAGCTAGTGATTGCGGGTGATGATGACCGGCTGACTGCTGGTAATCCCGGAGCCACCAAAGTAAAGGCTGCTGCTATCGCTTCAAACGCATTATTGGCGTTGCCTCAGTGGTCGGAAGATGCACCAGAGCATTTGACCGACTTCAACGACCTGGCCGTATGGAGAGCAGGAGGTGAGGTATGACCGCCAAGCTGCTACAGCATGCTGCACTGCCCTCAGCAGTAAATCAGCAGGACATTCTGGACGAACTTGCCAAACTGACTCCTGAGGAATTGACAAAATCTCGGGTCAAGCAAGCCGCAGAGGAACTCGACCTGACCACTATTGATACACCTAAAGCGATTGCATCGCGACAACCCACGCGAGGCAGCACGCAGGGTAGCACGGTAGAGCTGCCGGAGATTGAACCATACGATCAAGCAGTCAACGGCATCGAGCTCTGCACTGCGATTGCCGCTGCTATAGATCAACACCTTCACGTCGACCCTGAGCACCGGGATGCCATCGTGTTATGGGCGATCCACTCACACTGCTTCGATAGCTTCCTGCACTCTCCACGGCTCGGGTTCACGGGGCCGACAAGAAATTGTGGCAAATCCACCGCCATGATGTTTATGAGCCACCTTGTCAACCGGGCGATGGTAACCGACAATCTAAGTCCAGCGGCATTTTTTAGGCTGGCTGCCTCACACCGACCCACATTCATGATCGATGAAGTGGATTCTTGGCTGAAGGAGGATAGCAATCTACCAGGAGCGATCAACGGCGGGTTTCAGCACAATGGAGGCGTCATGCGATGCGCGGGCGACAACAACGAGGTACGGCAATTTTCAACGTTCACCCCGGTAGTTTTGGCCGGTATCAAACTCTCCAGCAAGTTACCACCTGCCACACTGAGCCGGTGCGTGATTGTCAACATGGAGCGAGCAAAACACGAAGAAATTCCAGCACCGTTCGACTACCGCAAACACGGGAACAACCTCGACACATTGGCTCAAATGAGCGCGCGCTGGGTACAGGACCATGAAGCCGAAATTGGAATGGTAGATCCGACGATGCCGGACGGATGCATCAACCGGGATGCCGACAAATGGCGACCACTTGCAGCGATAGCCGAAATCGTCAGTGGAGACTGGCCCGCCCGTTTGAAGTCAGCGATCAGGAATGAAGGTGAGGGAAGCGAACCGGATGCTGGAGAGTTATTAGTTCGGACGATTGCAGAAATATTCGAGTATCACCCGAAACAATATCAAACCAGTATTTTCACCACCGACCTAATCAAAAGGTTGCTGGAACTGGATAACGATCGCTGGTCACACTACAATTTTAAGGCGTTCAGGGACGAGGATAAACCCATTCAGGCGAGGCAGATCGCTCACCTCCTAAAGCCCTATGGTGTGAGCCCAAGAACCGTACGAGTCGCAGGGGCCACAGGCAAGGGTTATAAGCGCGACGTTTTGGACAGGATAGTGGCCAGGTATCTACCTCAAACATCCGTAACACCGTCACAACTCAGTAACGACACGGGTTTCCAGCAGAATCGACCCGTCACACAAGAAAATAATGTGACGGACAAAAATCGACGAAAAGCCAGTAACGAAGCGGTTTGTGACGTTGTGACGGATCGTAAGGATGGGTGCTCGGATACCTTAAATATTTCGGACACTTATGCGGGGATATTCTAATGCTACTGAACGACCTGACCGGCATAGGTCTAGAGGTAATCGCGAAGGGCGATCAATTGATGGTTGCTCCTCGAAATCAACTTACCGATCAACTGCGGGATTGCATCCGGACGAACAAGCCAAACCTACTGACCGAACTGCGATTGCTGGAAGCCACCTGCGACGGACTCGACATCACTCCCACCGAGATGATAAAGGCCTTGGCTCCAGGGGATATCGATTACTGGTGTAGGGGAAAGCTTAGCACCAACACCCTGTTAGCATTCGCCCACTCGCTGGTGCAACGGCGATTCAAAGGAGAAAATTCTCATGCCAAAAACCCTTAAAAATACTGGTAAAAAGGACAAAAAAGAAATAATCGCCGTGTGCAAGAAAGGCGAAGACGAAGAGTTAGGTATTGCCCGAACAGTCATCAAGCCGGAGGTGCAAGCGGCGGTTACAATACAAGAAATTGGAAAAGCTTTTGGCGAGCTCGATGTTGGCGCTCTTACTAGCACACTAGCTGAACAAACGGCGGCTGTTCAAGAAAACGACTTGGGACGAGGTGAGGCAATGTTAGTGGCACAAACCCATACTTTGGATGCAATTTTTCATGCCATGATACAAAGGGCTGCTCGAAACCTAGGACACTACCCGGACACAGTTGAGCGGTACATGAAACTCGCTCTAAGGGCTCAGGCCCAATCCAGATCAACCTGGGAAGCGGTATCCGCAATAAAAAACCCACCTATGATGGGTTACGTTAATCAGGCTAACATCGCTAACGGGCCTCAGCAGGTTAACAATTCTGTGAGCACGACTGAGCCTGCTCCACGCGCGGGAAAAACAAAAAGTATGAAAAACAAACTATTGGATTCTAATGATGGCTAATGGTTGGACACCAGAGCGACGCGCGCGCCAAGCCGAACTTATTCGAAACTGGAGGCCCTGGGAAAAGGGGAAAGGACCAAAAACAAAGGCTGGAAAAGAAATCGTTTCACAGAATGCTTTTAAGGGTGGAAGTTGGAAGCTAAAACGAGACCTATCTAAAATACTGCGCAACCAGCGGCGATGTTTATACAGATAAAACGTAAGAATAGGATTAGGTAATTATGATTACCAGTCTACACATGATCGAACAGGCCTCTGACGAACCCTGATTTTCCATAGAAGGCATTCGTTGACAATTTCGAAGACTGCTCGCAGCAAATAGCCGTCGTATTGACTTTTGGCTATGACTCTAGAATACGGCGATCTCAACTGGTGAATGCAACACTTTATCTTTAGTATCTAAGATGGAGTGTAAAAATGAGACAACGAAAACGACACTATTATTCTGAAAAGGATAAAGCATTGATGTGGGATCGGTGGA
>CAJQKF010000141.1 GCA_905478855.1 uncultured Gammaproteobacteria bacterium | reverse complement strand
CTTTCTCGCTATCGCTCGAGAGCGATCATTAACAGCCGCGAGTAAAGTATTAAAAGTAAGTCAACCGACGGTTTCCCGTCGTTTGGAAGGATTGGAAACAAAACTTAAAGTGCGCTTGTTCGATCGCAATAGCCACGGCTATGAATTAACGGCTGTTGGCCTGGATTTATTAAAGATCGTGCAGCAGGTTGAAGATGATCTTTCTGAAATCGATCGCAAAATATACGGTAAGGACCAGGAACTGACAGGAAGTTTACGGATAACCTGCACAGATATTTTGTTAAATGGATATCTTTCGCCGTATGTGTGGAAATTTCTTAACGGCAATCCTAGAATTGAGTTGAGTGTATTTTGTACGCAATCTCAATTAAGCTTGAGTCGCAACGATGCAGATTTAGCGATTCGATTTACCCGCTCTCCTCCGGAGAATCTTGCAGGTAAGCGATT
This sequence comes from uncultured Gammaproteobacteria bacterium, assembly GCA_905478855.1. Classification (GTDB taxonomy): domain Bacteria; phylum Pseudomonadota; class Gammaproteobacteria; order Arenicellales; family CAJQKF01; genus CAJQKF01. Next base: position 22,693 of record CAJQKF010000141.1, on the reverse strand, counting down.
GAGTAAAGTAGCGTACGCTATATATGCAGCGAATGACGCTTCTTTTGATCGTTTACTGACTATGAGCCGAAAAGACTGGGATTGGATAGGAGTGCAAGATGACACATTTAATGAAATGCTCTTCGCACGAGTTTTGCCAGACGGGTGCCGATTTAAACATCGTGTGGATAGTATGGAGGCGATGCACTCAATGGTGAGAAGTGGTGTGGGGGTTACTCTATTGCCCTGTTATGTTGCCGACCAAGATGAACGCCTGCGCAGATTAGATCCAAATGTATTGCTCGATAGCCAATTTGATCTGTGGGTTTTGTATCATCCAGATATTCGTAGGGTTTATCGAGTAAGACTTTTTGTGGATTTTATTGCAAATATTATTCAATCTGATGTGGATTTATTTGAAGGTCGTCGACCACTATTGATATAAGTGTTATCGGAAATTTTTAATGTTTGGCGGCGTATAGAGTCCCCTTCATCTTTTGCTCGGAGCCTGCCATCGAACGGATGCGCCGGGGCGGTTTGATCGTGGCAGTATGGATGCAATTATTGATGAGCCGTTAACGGATCTTACGGCACGCATTAGTCATTGAGGTAGTAAAAATAGTTTATGAGTAATTCACGCTATGACGTTTTGTTCGAGCCGGTACAAATTGGCCCGGTAACAGCAAAAAATAGATTTTATCAAGTTCCTCATTGCACTGGGCTAGGGTGGATAAGACCCCGAATGGTAGCAGATTTGCGCGGCATGAAGGCTGAAGGTGGCTGGGGAGTCGTCTGCACAGAGTATTGTTCGATCCATCCCACGTCTGATGATTTGCCTCACCCTTATGCATCTCTTTGGGACGAAGGAGATATTAAATCTCATGCATTGATGACCGAAAAGGTTCATGCCCATGACGCGTTAGCCGGCGTGGAGTTGTGGATGGGGGGTATTCGCGCGGCTAACCTGTTTACGAATGAAGTTCCGCGGGGTGTAGATTGTCGCCCGGTAGTAACCGGGGTTCCTTTTCATACCAGAGCCATGGATCGTTCAGATATCCGTAATATGCGCACATGGCATAGAGATGCCGCTTTGCGTGCTCGGCAAGCAGAGTTTGATATCGTTTATGTTTACGCCACGCACGGATATCTACTATCCAATTTCCTTTCTTCAACAACTAATACGAGATCGGACGAGTACGGCGGTAGTTTAGAAAACCGAGTGCGACTGGTTCGTGAGCTTATAGAGGAAACTAAAGAGGCTGTGGGTGATAGGTGCGCTGTCGCAGTCAGGTTTTCAGCTGATGCCGGAGGAGGTGGCGACGGTAATCTTGTGGTAGGCGAGCAACGGGAGATGATTGAGATGCTTGCTGAGCTCCCCGATCTTTGGGATATCAATGTGAGTGATTATTCTTTGGAAATGGGCGTGTCCCGATTCGTTAAAGAAGCCTCTCTAGAGGCTCATATGTCCTATGTTAAGTCCGTAACTAGCAAACCAGTGGTTACTGTTGGGCGATTCACCTCTGCAGATACTATGGTCTCCCAGATAAAACGTGGGGTTGTTGATTTTATTGGTGCCGCTCGGCCTTCTATAGCGGATCCATTTTTACCAAACAAGATAGCCGAAGCTCGTTTTGAAGATATTCGTGAGTGCATAGGCTGCAACATTTGTTATACCGGGGATGCAAAGGCGACGCCGATTCGTTGCACGCAAAACCCAACAATCAGTGAGGAATGGCGTCGTGGATGGCATCCGGAAAATATTGCTAAAAAGAGTTCAGATAGCTCAGTTCTGATAGTTGGTTCGGGGCCTGCGGGATTGGAAGCTGCTAGAGCCACAGGGCTAAGAGGCTACGATGTCATTTTGGCCGAATCGAAAAAAGAATTAGGTGGAAGAGTTACCACCGAATCTCGTCTGCCGGGATTGAGTGAATGGGCACGAGTAAGGGATTATCGAGTACAGCAAATTCAGAAAATGGCTAATGTTGAAGTTTATCTGGAGAGCGCACTAGGCGCACAGGATGTGTTGGATACGGGCGCCGATCATGTGGTGATTGCTACGGGTGCGAGCTGGCGCACAGACGGTGTTGGTGTATATGGTGGAGCTCAACTTTCAGGGTTGGCTGGTAAGATTTATACACCTGATGACATCATGTCGGATAATTTGCCAACGGGTCCTACCCTGGTTTTTGATGACGATCATTACTACATGGCTAGCGTTATCACAGAGCGTTTATGTGCTAATGGGATTCCAGCTGCCCTCGCTACTTCGGGCTCGATGGTTTCATCCTGGGGTGCTATGACTTCTGAACAAAGACGAAACCAAAAAAGGCTTATGGAGCTTGGTGTGGAGATTGTTACCGCATGTTCTTTAAGTGGATTTGATGGCGCTAGTGTGAAACTTGAGTGTGTCTACACGGGGCGAGAGCGTTTGATAGCGGCACAGTCAATTGTGATGGTGACCTCGCGTCAACCTAATGACAGCCTATATTCCGATCTTCTTGAATTTGATTATAATCAGAATTTATCCAGACCCAAATCAATTAGACGAATTGGTGATTGTGATGCGCCGGCTATTATTGCGGCCGCGGTATTTGCGGGACATCGATACGCCCGCGAGTTAGAGTCCAATACCGACTCAGCTCATACGGAAATGAAATACGACCGCGTATTTTTTGAAGATTTGGATAAACCAGCGGAAAACTCTATAGGTGATTAGTGCAGCTAAGAGGCTGGGTTTTTTATACAAATGCACTCTACAAACAAAGTACTAAAATGACCGCAAAAATAATTGTTACCCGAAAATGGCCTAGCGTTGTAGAGGCAGAACTTAGCCGGCGTTACGATGTTGAATTGAATGTGGATGATGTCGCGTTTACCGATACACAAATGCGCGACGCATTATGTTCAGCGGATGCCGTGTTAACTACGGTAACCGATGATGTTGGTAAACATGTATTTGAATCGTTTGGGGGCAATACAATAAGAGCAAAAGTTATCGGAAACTACGGTGTGGGCTTCAGCCATATCGATATAGATTCCGCTATAAAAAACAATATTATGGTGACTAATACACCGGATGTTCTTAGCGAATGTACCGCAGATATTGCGCTTACACTCATGCTCATGGTGGCACGCAGAGCGGGTGAAGGAGAAAGGCAGTTACGTTCGAATGGTTGGGAGGGGTGGTGCCCTACCCATATGATCGGTACCAAGGTTTCGGGGAGTACCTTAGGTATCGTGGGCTTCGGTCGTATTGGAAGGGAAACAGCTAAGCGAGCGCGGGCTTTTGGAATGAAGATTCGAGTGTTTAATCGCTCTCCGGTTGATCCAAGTGTGCTGTCCGAATTTTCGGCGGTACAAGAGGGGAGCCTAGAGCAATTGATGAGTAGCGTAGATTTTTTATCCCTGCATTGCCCTGGAGGGTCTGAGAATACGCATTTAATCAATAGCGACAATTTAGCAAAAATGAAATCAACGGCGTTTATCATCAACACCGCTCGAGGTGAAATTATTGATGAAGAAGCGCTATTTAATGCATTGGATCGAAATCAAATAGCTGGTGCGGGGCTAGATGTTTATCAAAATGAGCCACGTATAAATTCGAAATATTTTGTTTTTGATAACGTTGTCTTGCTTCCACATCTCGGCAGCGCTACGGCATCAACACGAGAAGCGATGGGTTTTAAAGTTATACAGAATCTCGATCAGTACTTTGCAGGAGAGTCACCAGATAATCGTGTTGCCTAGAGTGGCTCTTTGTAATATAAAAACACGTAGGTAAGTGCTTGCTGCTTATCATTCCTACTACTATTCATGAACTAAAAAATTGTGCCCTATATGAAACTGACAAATTTTAAAGTACTTACCTTCGATGTCTATGGCACCCTCATTGATTGGGAGAGTGGCATGATTGCAGGATTGTCTCCATTGACTGAGCGGTTACACGAATCACTGACACGTGATCAGATACTAGAGGCTCATGCTCGATATGAGTCCACTACCCAACGTTACACCCCGGCGAAAAATTACAAAGAGATTCTTTCGGTTGTTTATCGTCGACTTGCTGAAGAATGGGGTATTCCAGCTAGTTGGAATGAATGTTTGGTTTATGGTGAATCAGTGAAAAATTGGCCGGCATTTGAGGATAGTGCAGAAGCTCTTAGCTATCTCAAAAAGCATTATAAACTTGTGGTTCTCTCTAATGTGGATAACGAAAGTTTTTCACACAGCAACGAAAAATTGCAAATTGAATTTGATGCTGTTTATACAGCAGGCGATATCGGCTCGTATAAACCGGCACCGATAAATTTTGAATACATGTTAGAGAACCTTAAGAGGTTAGGCATTGAGGAACACGAAATATTGCATACTGCTGAAAGCATGTTTCACGACCATGGACCTGCCAATCGACTTGACCTGGCCAATTGTTGGATTTATCGACGACACGATAAGAGTGGGTTTGGTGCAACAATGAACCCTGGGGATATGCCGACTACTAGTTTTGTATTTAACAGTATGGCGGATTTGGTCGATGCTCATCGCCGTGAAATTGACGACTTAGATTAAACGTTTTCTACGTATTTTTTTCGTTTAAGGTCCATAGACGTATCAAATTTTTCTTTGTTGATAATGAATCGTTCGTGAGTGCCTTTGGAAATTATATCAACACCATCATAACCTTCGACATTGAAAACTAGACGTCTGCCGTCAACTTCGATGAGTTCTACTTTAGCTGTGACTGTAAAACCTGCGGGTGTTGCCGCAATATGGCTCAAATTAACATGAGTTCCTACGGTTTGTTCCCGCGGCCAGTCGATATGTGGAATAACCAAATTAAGGCAGGCCCATTCAAGAAATCCGACCATAAAACCTGTTGCAAATACCATAGGCATTAGTTGAAATTCCGGTGCCTCTGGATATAACGCAGGCACCATTTTTTGATCATTAAGTTTAAATGAATGTTCTAGTTTGAGTCCGGCTACAAGTGTATTTTTCATCGAAGGCATTCATAAACAGTGTGGGTTATCTTGAGTCCGATTGATATTTAAATCGCTGCATGGTTTTCCCGTTTACAGTTACGGTTTCTACAAACATAGAGTAGGGTCGAATCCACACACCATTTGTCCCATAAAGTTGCTGGTAAACCACGTATAATTCTTCGGTCTCGGAATGTCTGGCAACCTCGAGAACCTCATAGCTATTGCCTTTATAGTGTTGATAAACGCCTCTCTTAATCATTTTTTCTGCAGTCCAGCTGACGATTCAGTTCTTGTTTGCGCAAACCATGATTCTAGTGGCATTAAAAATAACGATATCGCCTGGGACGAGTTTCTTTCGTTTTCGTGTCTCATTCTCTCCGTTAAGGGAGACTTCCCCACGAGAAATTATTTGCTTGGCTTCACCACCACTGGTTGCTAGATCAACTAATTGCAATAGTTTATATAGCTCGATATTTTCTGTGGTCAGTGTGAAATTTTGAGTATCCATTTGGGATTAAAGTAAGGTCTGTAAAAGGTTTTTGTCGTTGAATAGAATTAGTATTCGAGCGGGTGCTTAGCTTAAGGTATCATTTTCCTATGAAACCGGCTGGCAGTGAGTCTGGATTATTGCATATGTTTTTGAGTGGTGCAGGTTCACCCATAGCATAGCCCTGGACAAAATCGACACTGCACTTGGTGAGTAGTTCTAAATCGTCGATACTTTCCACTGATTCCGCGATTGTTTTAATGTTTAGCGCACCTGCAACATTGCAAATAGATTCTACGAATATGGCGTTGTACTTATCAGTCGTTATGTCACGAATGAAGTTTCCATCGATCTTAATATAATCCACAGGGAAGCTTTTTAAATAGGCAAAAGAAGAAAGCCCGGTGCCAAAATCATCCAATGCAATAGCACATCCTTCTTCTCGGATTCTCTGGATAAATGATCGGGCTACACTCCAGTTCTTAATAGTAGAAGTTTCCGTTAATTCGAAGCAAAGATTCGTAGACGAGAAAGTTGAATGACGTAACCGATCAAGTATGTAATCACACAGAGTATCACTAGTTAGAGACGCGGCAGAAAGGTTAATAGAAAACTTGCATTCTTCGAGATGCGGTGATCCTTCAATATGATCAAGTGTATGCTGTATAACCCAATGGTCTATTTTGGCGATTTGACCATTACGTTCAGCATAGGGGATGAATAGTTCGGGTGAGTGTGCGATTCCATTCTCGTCGATCAGTCGAATTAATATTTCAACCCAAGGGTGTTTCCAACTGTTCTCACCTAGCTCGCAAATTGGTTGGGCATAGAGTTCGATTTTAGATTTATTAAAAGCATCTACCCAATCGGTATGTCTGGAGCGCTGAATGGTGTTAGTGGTAAGCTGTTGGCGCTCATTGACATAAATCTGTCCGTCGCCACTCTCTTTTGCCTTGTAGCAGGATTGATCTGCCTCCAACAACAATTGCGCCGGATTTTGTTCCGGGCTGTTGATCATAGTTATACCAACACAGGTGGAAAGTTGGAAAACTTGATCCTCCCAGACAAAATGATTTGATTGGAGATTTCTTATAATCCTACTTGCTATTTTGGTTGCAATATTAGTCGTGCAATCTGAAATGATAACACCGAACTCGTCCCCTCCCAGTCGGCCCAGTATGTCGTTCTTACCCAGTTTACGGCCTAAAATTTCAGCAACTTCAGCTAAAAGAGCATCCCCAGCAGTATGCCCGGCAGTATCATTTACAATTTTGAAATGATCTAGATCTATATAACATAGGGCGTGGCTGCTAGCAGACTCACTTAATTCACTGATTTTCTCTTCGAGTATCCTTAAGAAATATCGTCTGTTAAATAGTCCTGTTAAATAATCATGACGAGCTTGATACTCAACATGCCGGGTCAGTTTGTATTCGGCCGTAATATCTCTTGCCACACCTCTATAGCCATTAAAGACATTGTTAACAAAAATTGGTAGTGCTTTTGCGTAAATGCGCGAGGTACGCCCGGATTTTGATTTGAACGAAAACTCGATTTCATAGGGGTTATAGTTTATGAGATTGTTCTGATACAGTCCCCACCCAGCAGGTTCTTCAATCAGTCCCTCAGGGTAAGACAGGGCTGACGTTGAGATAATGGAGTTGATAGGGACACCGTTAAGGAATCCATCTCTGGAAGAAGAGAAACGCATTTTTTTTTCTGCTCCGATTTCCCAGTAGTAGTCAACGGCCGTTTGTGCAAAGTCCCTAAAGCGTTCCTGACTAACACGAAGCTCGTTTTCTATATCTTTTTGCGTGGTAATGTCGGTGACGACGGCACCAATTCCTAAGGAGTTGCCGTTATCGTCTTTTAATGGAAATTTAACAGTTAACAGGGTGTGGATCTTGTTATCGTTAATACCGGGTAACCGTGCGGATTCTTCACGAACTATAGTTTTGCCAGTATTCATAACGTCCAGATCGTGCTTACGAGTTGTCTTGCTTAGTTCCGGGTCGTGAACGTCGGATGGTAATTTGCCTCGAACCTCGCTATTTGTAACCGAGAATATTTTTTCGAATTGACGACTCACCAGAATATACCGACCTTTGTTATCCTTGAGATAAATCTCTACAGGCGCGTTGTCAAGAATAGCCTTTAAGTATTGTTCATTTTGCATCAATTGATGTTGTGTGCTTTTATGACTTTCGAGGGAGGCTAGTAAACTATCATTACTGTTTTTTAGTTTTTTTGTAAATTCCAAGGACTCCAAATTTAGTGTTAATTTATCCGTTACAGTTTTGTTGAAACTTAAAGCAGAACGGGTTATGGAAAATACAAATAGTAAAAACATTCCCGTCACTGCGAATGGATTTGGGGTGAATTTCACGAAGATAATTAAAAATACCGGAGTAGTTATTGTTAAAAAATATCCTATGAACGCCCCATAAAACTGTGCTAAAAATGGGATGGATGAGACCGATAACATACCAAGCAGAATTATGAGAAATGTGCTGTGGAGTGTTCCGGATAAAAGTATAAAACTGGATGAAGTGCCCCAAATTATTCCGGTCAGCGTGGTTGTCAAAACTAATTTAAAAACCCAGCTTGAATGGTTGTTGATGCGTTGCTCGGCTGTTTCACACATAAACTTACGTATGAAATAACTTCGTAGCAATAAGCTGGCGCTAATGCAGGCTAACCAGCTAAAAACCAATAAAACGTTGGTTTCAGAGAGGAGAATAAAGCAAAAGAATAATGCTATTACCGCGGTTACAACAGTATTCGATCGTAGTTGCTCAAAAACGAGTTTGACTTGTTCATGCGCAATCTTCGGTGCCGGGTTCAGGGCCTGTTGAACACTAGTGATAAATAATCGAATGGGATTCATGTTATGTCATGAAGTGTTAAGTTGATTAAGTATTAATGACAACGGTTTTCATCATGCTGTGCGCAAACCTATTTATAGTTTACTCCAATTCTAAGCAAAGACTAGATTTTATATAATCCGTAAGCTTTGCGTAAATATCTATCTCGATACATATGCCTTTATAGGCAAGTATTGGAAGTGGAATGCCGGTCGTTCGCCGTGTATATGATTCACTGTAATAGGCTAATTCCAATGATTTTCGGGCCAAATATGTTTCTTTTACATAGTGGAACCGTAATTACTGATTTACATGAAGTTAAGAGGGCAATGTTTTCTTTTGATAATTTATACGCTAAGTCGATCTCCAAACGATCGGAAACCAGTCGTCGCGCAAATCATCACCGTCACGCATACCGTGATCCCTATAGGGTGGAGATGTTTCTACTGGTCGTTCGCAGTAAGTAACGTCGTCTCCCAACCAGCGTGTGGAAAAAGCTCGGCGTGTGCTTTTTACTTCAGCATCGGTAGTGCCATGCAGGGTTCGAAAATCGAATAGAATTACATCGCCCGGCTCCAGATCCCAACTCAAAATACCATAGTCACCTCGGGCTATAGCGTCATCCGGTACTGGCTCGGTAAAAGTCTGGGAATTCACCACGGCGTGTTGTTGATCGAAGTTTGATCCATCTAAAAATGCTCGGGGATGAAAAAGTCTCGACCATCGATGTGAACCCTTTAGAAACTGGACGGCAACATTTTTTGGCGAGTAGTCTAGGGATACGTAGACACTAATGGTTTTCTGACCGTCCACGCAATAATAAGGGATATCTTGGTGCCACGGTGTTGCTTGTTGTGTGCCGGCAGATTTTTGAAAAGCATGCTCATGAAAGAAACGTACAAATTTACTATTTGTGAATTGTCCCGCCATAGATGCTGCGCAGGATGATTGTAAAAAATCGAGATATTCCGGAATTCTTTGCCAATTGCAGTAGCTGTCGAAAAAACTGCCTGGTTTACCAGCAGGGTTACTTTCACACGGGAAAGCATACTCTTCAGGATTATCTATATTGCGCTGAAAACCCCGTCGAAGAGGTTCAACCCAATCATTGAATACTCCGGGCAGGCGTATAGCGCCATCTTTAAGAAATAACTCACGATCTTCTGAGTTAATGCTGTATTCGGCGATATGCGAGCTATCGATATTCACGCCAGGTACATACCAGTCCATGCTGTTTGTATTGCTTAGCATAACGCTCCTCGATGTTCGAAAATTTGATTACTTAGTTTTAGCCAGTATAAAACACTTATCTTTGCTTAGAAATGATAATGGCAGTGCTATACGGAACAGGCTGAGATTGATTGCCTGCTAGAAGTAATCTACCATCATAGTAAGTTAGTCGGATAATTTGTTGATCCTGTCTAATACTGATTTGAAAGAAACACGGTAAGCGGTATTCCCGCGGCCGATAGAAAAGTTGGCATTCAAGAAGAACCAAATAAATTATTTCATAAGGTGCATCTTGAGTATCAAATCAGATAGTGTGATTAAAATTGAAAACTCTTATATCTCTAATCTAGTTAGGGTGGAAATCGAAATTGTAAGTATTCGATTTCCACATAATCGTTCTCAAGATAATCTTAAGATTTATTCAATTATCTAATTCTGATTAGTACACTGGGCGAGACTAACCTCTACGTTACTCGAACTAGGGGCAGAGATTTACGAGTTAATATAACTACGCATCGCCTCTGCTTCTTCCTGAACTTCGGCGATGCGGCTTTTAACCAAATCTCCCAGACTAATTAAGCCTATCAAGTTACCATCTTCGTACACTGGTAGATGCCGGATACGCCGATCGGTCATCATAGCCATAGCTTCCAAAACGGTATCCTCCGGTGAACACGAAACGATATTGGTGGTCATCAGTTCTGATACGCGAACATCGTGCAGGTCCGCACCGTGGGGCGGCATACCGCGAACGATATCTCGTTCGGACAATATACCAACTATAGAAGCATTGTTACCTTCAACTAACAAGGCCCCGATGCCTTTTCCGGTTAGAAGTGCTGACGCCTCGGCAATACTTTGTTGCGTATTAATCTTGAAGATGTTGCCATCTTTATGTCGTAATATTTGACTAATAGTCATTTCATTCTCCTTGCCCGATGAGCGAGCTTTCTGTGTTAATGAAATTACTTATCTGCGGCCACTATCCCGTACAGAGGCCCTTATCATAACATCCAATGAGATTTAGTGAATTTTTAGCGATCAAGACGGTTCTACTGGGCTTGGCGGTGACCCTGCTGCTTCAATTACTCTTGCAGCGTTGCACAGATGTTGCTCTTGATAACGGCCAGCAATAAGCTGAACGCCACCAGGTATGTTGCCGTCGTGCATCTTTGTGCTTACCGTGAGACCGGGAAGTCCGAGCACTGGAAGACCTACTTGAGTGAGTTGAGCATCAAATACCCGTTGAAATGTGCTTTCTGATTCTATATCTAGTAAATCAGTGAAAGGTAATTCGCCGGATACTGGGGATAATACCAGAGGGTATTGTTCTAGGAATTGTTGCCATTCTCGAATGATGCCAACACGTTGCTGCAAGGCATCTAGAAAGTCATTTAGGCCTATGTCGGAACACATACCATTCAACTGTCCGTAAACAAATTTTGAATCCGCTTCATTCTCTTTATCAACCATCGCTGCGGCGCCGCGACGAAACTCACTCATCCATAAGATAAGTTGAATCTTTGCCGCTTTGGCAAATCCAGGGGTTTTTACCTCGTCTACTTGCCAGCCCTGGGCACGGAGTCTGTCGGCAGCATCGCGAAGGTCCGTTTCAACCCGAGGCTCTACTGATATATCATCAGGAGCTATTTCTAGGGCAACTTTTTTATGGGGAGTGTCTAATTGTAATGGTACAGGCACCCACCACGGATCCCTGTTGTCGCCCACACTCATAGCTGTAAGTGCGAGCTCGATATCGTCGATACTTCTTGCCATAGGGCCAGAAACCGCCATAAGTTGAGCGCCAATATGTCGATCGGCAGAACTCGCATTCCACGCAGGTATGCGACCGAGAGTAGGACGCAGCCCATGTATACCGCAAGCATAGGCCGGATAACGCACGGAGCCGCCAATATCGGTGCCGTGTCCAATAGCGCCGATACCAGCGGCTACTGCTGCAGCGCCACCGCCGGATGAGCCGCCCGGTGTGAGGAGTCGATTCTGCGGATTGAGTGTGTGACCGTGCAGGTTGTTGCGGGTAAACCAGCGTAAGGAAAATGCCGGTGTATTTGTTCGACCGATGATAATTCCTCCGGCATTGCGAAAATTGCTGACTACTGGACTGTCCTGTTCGGCGATAAGATTCGACTGCAAGGTTAGGCCATTGGTTGTGGCATGCCCTCTCTGATCGACATTAACTTTTACGGTTAGCGGTACACCAGCAAGTATCCCTGGAGACTTGCCTTTGGCTATCTGCTGGTCAACTTCCTTTGCCGCAGCGAGTGCTTGTTCGGGGAATTCGTCTACAACGGCGTTAATTTTAGAATTAACACTCTGTAGTCGATTTAGGTTGGCTTCGGTAACTTCTAGTGCCGAGACTTGCTTGCTACGAACCATCTGGCTGATTTTGCTTGCAGATTGTTGCCAAAGTTCACTCATGTCAATTCTCGCCTGGTTGGTGTGTAGATTAATATACGGTTTAACTAACTGTATATTGGGTTGCCGTCACATTGTTTATATTTCTGCAATTGTGCTTCGGCTTTATCGCCAAATAGTGCTGCTGATAATGTGGGTAAATCTGCATGGTTTTTCAGTTTGTCCCGTCCAAATAATAATTCCAGCTTGGAACGGCGTCGTAGGCAGTCTTCCAGGTTTTCAATCATTTCATGATGGCGAGAATATATCGCCTCACAACGAGTTAATCCGGTGCCGCTAATGATAGGTTCACAGGACGTTGGATCAGACTCGATTATTTGAAGTACTTTAAAAGCGTCCTTGCCGTATCTCCGCCAGAGTCGGTCGGTAAATAGCTCATCTGTATCTTCTGCTTGCCGTGTGTGCAGATTTAATTCTTTGGCTTTTTGTAAAAATAAATTTTTCTGACTGATATCGGGTTCGCCGTACCATTTTCCAGATGGTGGAGCCACGTCAATTCCAAATGCCGAAATTTTGTCACATATTTCATCACCGACATTGATGCAGTCGGTAAGCTTTCCGCCGAAGATACTCAAGTGACATGATTCTTCAATCACTTCTACGATATGTTTGCGAGACATATGAAGAAAATCTGCAGAGGCACTGAGAGATTGATCCACTACCAATGGTCGAACCCCACATCGCTCGGATATTATGTCGTTCTTATCTAACGGCTTATCCAACGCTAATCGACTATTGATGTTAGATAGTACAAAGTCTCGATCTTCGTCAGTTACCTGTGTGATTGCTTCATCAACGCGTTCGTCCGTGGTGCCAATACACGTTCGATTAGCCATCGGTATGGCAAAAAATAAACGTCCATCGCTGGCGAAAAATGTTAGCACACGTTTGGTGTCTGTTAGACGAGGCACTATTAAATGAATGCCTTTAGAGAACACGTGACGATGATCGGTTAATACACTTGAGAGTCGGTTTTGTTTATCAACAAAAGCACCACTTGCATTGATTAGAGTTTTGGATTTGATGGTGAAACGAGCGCCGCTTTGTTGATCCTTTGCAAGGGTATGCCATTCATTATCTTTAGTTCTAATGGAACCTTCCGATGCCACATAGTTGGTGGCGACGGCTCCGGATTGAATTGCCGAACGGATAAAACTGAATACAAAACGTGCATCGTTATCACATAGATAGGCATCCGAGTATTCCATACCACCAATGCAGTCCGTGGTATCTATAACGGGTTCTAGGGCGGCAATTTTGCGGGTTGTAAGGTATCTAGGTTTCTGTGTATAGCCCCGACCAAATAACCAATAGATCCAACTACCCAGTAAAAGGCTGAGTGGGTGGTGTCTAAAACCACGAGATATGGACGTAAAAAAACGAATTTCCTTGATTGTAGAAGGAAAGCTGCGCATCAGTTCGTTCCGTGATTTGCATAGACTTGCAACTAGGCGGAAATCGTAACTTTCCATATATTTTATGCCCCCCCACACCAGGTTAGACGAATGTTGGCTGGTAAAACCGGCAAAGTCGTTTGCATCAATTAGTGCGACCTTGACGCCACGCTTTGATAACGCTGCGGCGGACACGGCGCCGTTAATCCCACCTCCAATGATGGCTACATCAAAAGTATCATTGGCTAGTGATCTTAACTGTTCTTCTCTTAGGCTCATTATTGATGAAAGTTGTTAGTTAGGTGAGTGCGAAATTCCTTTGAAATTAGACGGGCTATATTCTAATATGATAAAGGAGCGCTACGCATATAATATTAATGTACAGAATAACAAAAGGGTTGTGAATGTCCTATAACGAAGAAAGCCTGGCCGAGTTGCAAGTTTTGATGTTGTTCAGTGATCGATCAAAACTGGAGGGCATAAAGATTCACCAATCAGCTGATCCTGGTTTGATTTCAGCCGCACAGCGATTATTTGAAAGTGGCTTATTGACCCAAAGTGATGGTGGATATTTGACATCTCTGGGTGGCGAAGCAGCCGATCATGCCCAAGCATTGCTCTCACTATTAGCTGGACCGCAAAGTTAATCGTTCATGAATACCTAGCAATCGTCGGCGAATCTCATTTGAAACTCGCCGATGATCTAGTTATTTTAACAGCCGCTTACGCAAGTTCCTTCGTTGTTAAAGGCCATAGTATTACCACTTAGTGGCACATGAACCGGCATTGTTGCGGCTTTCATAAACTGATCAATCCTTGACCCATCGATAACCTTGCCGCCCTTTGTAGAGGGTTGGTTGGCATGGGAGGCAATAACCGATGCTGGTTGCACTAAAGTGTTAACTACCCATGCAGCTTCTGCCGGGCCGGTTGTAAATGTATCTCCAATATTGATAACAGCGAGTTTGGCATTATACAACTGACGTACAACCGTATCCTGTTCAGCGGTCACACCGGTATCACCCGATAAATAGGTCACAAGACCGTTAGAAAATGTTAGAACGTATCCAGTTGGTGGGCCTGCATATGCATTAACGCCTGCAGCATCAAGCATATCACCGAGCTCTCCACCAATCATTGCACCACTGATACCGTTTGAGTGAACCGCAGGTACGGTAGTTATTTTAATGCCGCCGATCATTTTCGATCCGCCAAAGCGAACCAGCTGGGAGTTCTTTGGGTCGCCTCCTAATGCTTTGAGTTTATTAGCAAAAAACTTTGGCATTTCACTACCGGTTATTATTTTTGCATTTTTTGCCATGGCAATGTTAGCGACATTTGTATGGGGTAATGAGTTGGTTGGAAAACTCGGTTTTGCACATTCGCCTCCTGCGCCAACCTCCGCTATATGTTTATCTCCAACGTGATCGCCGTGCATATGACTGACAAGAACGGCATCAATATCGCCTAATCTTGCATCATCAGCACCGGCGACGGTGCGACCCGGATCATACAAAACTCTGGTGCCATCTGGATCTTCAAAAATCATCGCACGGTCAAGATGGCAAAATTCACCGTCATGGGCGCCAAGAGGGGTAACCTTAACCTCTGATGCTATTGCCATGTTCATCGATGACAATGCCGCTAGAGATAATGCTAGTAGTGTTTGACAGAGGTTATGTGATTTCATCTATATAAATCTCTTATATCTTGTTCTTGGTAATCTGATTTATCCGAATTTGCATGATTTTTTAATAAAAAGATCATTTAGACCCTATCAAAACGACCAGAAAATGTTTTCGCGGCGCCAAGTTTACCCCTGTGCTTGGAAGAATGTGTTGAATAATTGACGAGTTACCTAATTGTAATTTGAAGTGATGTTTATAGAAGACACGCCTTAAGTGCTCAGTAAGCATAGCCTTAGATAGGATTCTGGGATGATATAGTGGATGCAGCCTTTATGAGAATTTAGTTTGGCTAGACATGCTTTGTTATTTGTCAGAATTAAGCATGGCAATACTAGCCTGAACTGTCATAAAGTTTTATAGACTGCAATATTTTTGCGAACATAGGACGCGCAAATAACATACTTTGGATAGTTGTCAAATATAGGTCGTTATTTCGAAGTGCAATTGTTGTGTGCAGATTTATTTAACGGTATTTTTAAAATGCTCTAGTAGCACCATGAGTATTTAATCGATAGATTAGGCCCTAACTAATATTTGTGCTAATACGTGTTCTCTCTTCCCCAGTTTGACCCACTTGCAACCCCTGATACCCTAGTTATTGCCATAGTGGCATTCATTGCAGGGGTTATCCGTGGTTTTACTGGATTTGGTGGGCCAGCATTCATGCTGGCTATTTTGACCATGTTCTACGCGCCGATAGTGATTATCGCCAAGGTCTTGATTGTTGATTTTGGTACCGGCTGCTATTTGTTCAAGCAAGTTTGTGTGGACGTCAATTGGCGACGGACCCTCACGCTGTTCATTCCAACATTATTGGCTATGCCTTTAGGGCATTTTCTGTTGTTTAATGTGGATGCAGAGACTATGAAACGCGCGATTGCGTTGATTATTGCGTTTACCTGTGTACTGATGTTGAGTGGCGTTCGTTATAAAGCGACTCTCACTACGCCCCTACTGATTGTTGTTGGGATTCTTGCCGGGATTGTGTTTGGCGCAACTTACATAGCACTTGTTGGTGTTGTGGCTATTTTGCTTGGGCCGGATGATAAAAATAGTGGTCGAACATTAATAATTGCATGGGCTTTTCTCACCTCGATAGCTTATTTATTGGTGTCGATTAATAGTGGTGCAACAGGATTGAGTGATATTTCATCAGCGTTGCCAGGTGTTGTAACCTATTGGTTTGGGGCGCAAGTTGGTTCTAGGGGGTTTCGAAAATCGAGCGAACATCGCTATCGACAAATTGCAGTATGTACGTTGCTGGCTATCACCGTTTTTAGCTTTATCGCGTAAACTTAAGATCTGTTGTCTTACGAGTAAGTTTTATACCGTGCGCTATTTTTCAAAGATTTTTAAGAATGGATTGCTCTTTGTGCTTTCATTCATCGTATTGCTTTGTGTATTGGAGGTGGCAATCCGTTTGCTTGCTAACTTTCCGCCACGATTGATACAACGATCGGCCGATATCGGCGGCCATTATCGGCCCGGTCTTGAGACTAGGTTAATTGCACCGGAATCAGGGAGGCGTATTCTAGTGAGTATTAATCAACTGGGTTTTCGTGGACCTCAATTCCCTATAAATAAGTCTGCGAATACAATGCGGGTAGCCATTCTTGGGGATTCTCAAACCGCAGCAATAAATATGAACCAAACGGATACGCTGCGAGATGTATTGTCGACTCAACTGGCAGAGAATTTTACGGATGTTGAATGGCAGGTTATGGATTTTAGCGTGTCAGGTGCTAGCACGGCTCAACAGCTGAATCTCTTTAGGCAGAGAGTAAAGCAATATGATGTTGATCTGGTTATCTGTGCGTTTTATAACGGTAATGATTTTTCCGATAACAGCCGACAGCTAAGTAGTAATCCACGTATTTATATGCATTTGGCTGATGGTGGTGAATTGGTTACTCAATATGTTGAACCTTCTACTGGGTGGATACAATGGCTTAAGCAGAATAGCCGATTTTATCAGTGGCAAAAACTGAAAGTACGTGCGGTAAGGCGAAATGCCATTAGTCGTGGCTGGCTTGGAGAAAAAAGCCGGGTACGTGGTGGTTTACTTGGCTTCGCCGATAAAGACGAGATCCGTTTGAACGATGCTTGGAGATTAAATGACGCATTACTTACAGCTTTTAACCGGGAAGTCCTAGGCAATGGTGCTGAGTTCTTATTGCTATCGATTCCTCACAGTCTTGAGTTTGATTCTCAACAGGAAGCGTCGATTCGAAATCGGTTTTCTTCCACGCCGTATGCGGGTTTTTTTACCCCTAAAAATGTGGAAAACCATCTGCAGGAGATCTCCAATAGGGAGAGGTTTCCAGCAATTTTCGTAAACGATGAGTTTAGAAAATTGTTAAAGCAGGGCAGAGCTGAATCTAAGGGTTACCATCTCGCATATCTTGATGGTGCCGGGCACGTTAATGAGATTGGCCAAAAAGTTATGGCTAACCGTATTGTCCAAAAAATCAGCATTGATCCAAACACAGTAAGCCTTGAATTAAAGTACTAGGGCCGCTTGGATTTTCTGGTGCGCATATGCTGGATTTAGTTATTTTCAAATGTACCCGCAATGTGTTGGCAATTGTCTTTAATATGCCAAACACCTTTTGCCATAAGGTAATTAACCTGCAAATCATTACTGCAGACACATAAATCTGCATCCATACCAACGGCGAGTTCACCTTTAGATTTAAGGCGCAATACCCGGGCGATGTTGGTAGTCACATAGGGCAGTGTTTGTTCGAGGCATATACCCTGTTCTTTGAGTTGAGCCAAAGTTTGAAGTAGTATTTTCGAATTACCAATATGCATAGATGTTATCTCACCGTCCTTATTAAATTTCGGTAGGCATCCACCACCGTCGGAACTCATGGTTAACTGAGCGTTAGGTAGTTTGGTGTTGTGGTAACGAAGTATTCCTTCAGCGGCACTCCAACCCGGGTCCGTATCACAGTCTGGAGATGCAGTTAGATCTATGGTGCAATTATGCTCTTTAACCAGTTTTAATCCTTCATCGAATAGTGTTTTATTTCGATTGATATGTGTGGGGTGAAAAATTCGTGCGGGTAATTCCGATACTGTAAGTGATTGGCGAATAAGATCGAGTCCGCGACTACCGTCTCCTAAATGAATGTGCAATATACCGGCTTTGCCGGTCATTAATCCGGCCACGTGGGTTTCACTGGCTACACGTAAAATGTCGTCTAACGTCGGCTGACTAGAGCGATGATCGCTAATCGCTAATTCGCCTACACCGATAACCGGGTCCAGATTTACAATATCGCTGCGAGCGCTGCCGGTGAGCGTCATTAATGGTAAATGATAGCCTCCGCTATAACACCAGGCAGAAAGACCCTCTTCTCGGAGTGCGTAGGCTTGGGTAACCAGCGTTTGGGTATTACGAGTAAGATCGTCAGTGCCGAGAACGCCGACCACCGACGTAACACCAGCCCGAGTATATTGTGACAACATCGGTGTGGGTACACGACTTGATGGACCGGACTCGCCGCCGCCGCCGGTAATATGACAATGGGCATCGATTAAACCAGGAATAACAATTGCGCCCTCAAGATCCAAAGTTTCGCGTGGTAGTATAGGATCGAGGTGCGGTATATCGTCGCCAATATAGATTATTTTTCCAGAACAAATGAGGATGTTTTTTATCCCATTATTTTCTGGCGAGAACAGGTGGGTATTGAGTAATAGTGTAAACATAATTGACGACGACATTATAAAAGGCTAAGTATAGCGAGTATGTCGAACTCATCGCTAGTTTAGTAATTATCTGGGTTCCAGTAATTTCCATTGAGATTTAGTCTAGATTATCAATCTTGCGGAGATCGTAAACATTGTACGCAACCGTTCTGTATGGATGACGCGCCAAATGAACAACACGATAGGCAGATGCGCGGAGGACGTTAAACGCTATGGAAACGTTGCAAACTAATACGGAAGCACAATCTTTCTCACCGGGGTTAATGGAAGCAACCCGGGTATGGCTTAAAATTGGCCTTCTTTCTTTTGGAGGACCTGCCGCGCAGATTGCCCTTATGCATCAAATTCTAGTTGACGAAAAAGGCTGGCTGAGTGAACAAAAGTTTCTGAACGCTCTGAGTTTTTGTATGTTGTTGCCCGGACCAGAAGCTATGCAGCTGGCTACCTATGCGGGTTGGCGTTTACACGGCACTCTCGGCGGGTTAATGGCGGGACTATTATTCGTATTGCCGGGAGCTTGCGTTGTATTAGTGCTGGCCATTGTCTACGCTTTATTCGGTGAGGTGCCCCTGGTTAGCGCTCTATTTCTTGGTATTAAGGCAACGGTTTTGGTGATTGTTCTGCAAGCGTTGTTGAAGGTATCTAAGCGTGCGTTGAATGGTACGGTCTACTGGGTAATCGCGGCTGCAGCGTTTGTTGGAATATTCTTTTTGTCGTTGCCCTATCCATTAATAATTCTAGTTGCGGCCGGTATCGGTTTTATATTGGGTGCTAATGCCAATACAGATCCTGTTGAGGCCGATGCGGGCGACCGTTCACTGTTCGCGCTTATACGCACCAGTGCAATTTGGTTGGCAATCTGGATGATTCCGTTGTGGCTAATTGACGCAGCTTTCTCGGTACCGCTGTTATCAGAAGTAGGTTTGTTTTTCGCTCGTCTCGCGGTAGTAACATTCGGTGGCGCCTATGCGGTATTAGCGTATATGGGACAGGCCGTAGTGGGCCAGTTTGGCTGGTTGAGCGCAGGTGAGATGATGGATGGCTTAGGTCTTGCGGAAACTACCCCGGGACCGTTAATACTAGTTACTGAATTTGTTGGTTTTATTGCAGGGTTTCGATCCGGTGGCATCGGTATTGGTTTGGCGGCAGCTGGAGTAACATTATGGTCCACGTTTATTCCCTGTTTTTTATGGATTTTTGCCGGTGCGCCGCATATTGAATGGATTTGTAATCAGCCACGTTTAAAGGGTGCGTTAACCGGAATATCGGCCGCTGTTGTGGGTGTTATATTGAATCTTTCTATTTGGTTTTCATTACACGTTATTTTTCAATCGGTAAGTAGAGAGCAGTTTGGTGTCTTTACAATCTGGCTACCACAGTTCACGTCGATCGATATACGTGTTGTGGCTTTGGTTGTTCTCTGCGCGGTGTTAGTGTTCAAATTACAATGGCCGATTACCCGTGTACTAGTGTTGTCAGCTGTTATTGGAGGAGTGATTGCATCCATTTAACATGGTGGTGATAGCCATTGTTTTAATCGATAACACAATGCAGCTTTACCGACGAGGTAATGCTTTTGTAGAGTCTGGACTACATAACGGGTTCTTATGTCTCTGCTACTTTTTCGATAAGTTGAGCCAATAGCGTTAAATTTCGTCGTTGTTATTGGCTATAGTTACCTGTTGTTTAATCCATTGGTAGGTGTATGTTAGTCCATTCTGAAGGTTTCTCGCCGGTTGCCATCCCAGTTTTTCTTTGATTAGTTTGTTGTCTGAATTGCGACCGCGAACACCGAGCGGACCGGGAATGTGCTGCATCTGGAGAGGTTTTCCGGCCAATTTCATAATGATCGTAGCTAATTCATTGATGGTTACCATATGATCCGAACCAATGTTAACGGGGCCAGACCAGTCGCTTCGTAATAAACGTTGAGTGGCCTTAATGCAGTCATCAATATATAAGAATGAACGAGTCTGCTTGCCGTCACCCCAGATTTCGATAGTTCCATTCTCCTCGGCTTCGGCAACTTTTCTACACAGCGCTGCTGGAGATTTTTCACGTCCGCCCGTCCACGTGCCCTGTGGTCCGAAGATATTATGATATCGAGCGATACGAACATCGATACCGTGATCTTTTTGGTAGGCGAAATACAGTCGCTCGCTAAACAGTTTTTCCCAGCCATATTCGCTATCGGGGTTTGCCGGGTAGGCCGATTTTTCTTCGCAATTAGGGTTATCCGGGTCCAGTTGATTGTGTTCCGGATAGATGCATGCTGATGAGGAATAAAAAATGCGAGTATTTCTACTTTTTCGGCAAGACTCTAATATGTTTAGGTTGATACATACTGAGTTTCGCATGATTTGTGCATCGTGCTCACCGGTAAATATATAACCTGCTCCCCCCATGTCAGCGGCGAATTGATAAATTTCGTCAAACTGCATGTCAATCACGGAATCAGTAAATTCAGGTTGAGCCAGATCACCGATTACAAACTCATCTGCCTGAGTTTGTGAAAACTCCGGTAACAGTAAGTCGACACCACGTATCCAAAAGCCTTCGCTCTTAAGTTGATTAATCATATGATTGCCGATGAAGCCACCGCCACCGAGTACAAGTGCCTTTTTCATTAGTTTTCTCGTTTGATCTTTATGTTCGTTGGAAATGCTAATCCTATTGCTTGTTTTCCGGATAGATAGGCGCCGTGGGCGGTATTCATGAAATTGCTTGATGTTGCTTCGCCGGCAAAAAACAACGTCTCGTTTAGCGGTTCCGCTAACACCGGTCGAAGATCTTGATAACCGGGCTGTTGGGAAGCGTAGGCGCCACGTATCCATGGGTCAAATCCCCAAGCGCTGGATTTAAATTCATTTAGATGATTTTTAATTCCGGCTCCAAAAACATCGCACAGAACCGCAGTAAAGAAGTCTTTTGCAGCAGTAGGCCCCTGTTTCTCAAGCCACCATGCAAATCGTCCGGCGGTACTGGTAAAAATACACGGTGTGCCAAATGGCTTTATCCGTATGTTTAGAGATACATCGTCTTTCTGGTAGTGAATACTCTCACCTATGTCGTCGCCGATGGCATGTTCATCCATGTGAAAGAATAAGTAGTTCGAATTACCCATCTGTAGGTTATGGATTGCCTCCAGTTTGTTTTCCGGTAATGCAGGTTTAAATTCTATAGCATCAGCTGCAAGCACACCGGTGGATACTGTTAGCAAGATTTTATCGGTTGTTATCATTCCCTTGTTTGTAGTTATTTTGATCGGATTACCAGTCCAATCTATTTTTTGTACTTCCGTGTTCAGTTGCACCGGACGATCTTTTCCTTGGGCTGCGATTAAGTCACCAAATCCTTCTCGAACTGGATAGTCTTGGTAAGTCTCTTCAAATTCCATAACATCCTGCACTGATACAGAATCTACGTCATTAGAATGCCCTAATGATAGACAGTAGAAATAATTTTGTGTCCATTTTGAGGCGGAATTCACAGCGTCAAAAATAGAAGTTACTTTGTTCTTTTCATACGCACTGCTTATGCTCTTTGCGCATTGTTCGGTATAGGTATCGTATTCAAGAATATCGTTATGGTTTAACCATTTTCCATCAAAGAACATTGCATCACGATCCGATATGAGATTCTTCTCATAATAAAATCCTAATTTATCGGCCCATTTCACATAGGGGTTAAAACGAGCACAGTGCATCCAGTGGCAACCAAGATCTATAGGTATATCTCCGGCTAGTTTTTCGGTTAGACCACGACCGCCAATTCTATGGGAAGCCTCTAAAACAATATGTTCAATTTGTTGTTCGGTGGCAAACTCAGATGCACCTAAGCCTGCGGCTCCTGCACCGACAATAATTAGCGGATAGTCTGAAATTGTATTGTTCATAAAGTTATTGTTAATTATTTGATG
>CAJQKF010000140.1 GCA_905478855.1 uncultured Gammaproteobacteria bacterium | reverse complement strand
TGTTCTTGGGTAAGTTGGGTATAGTGATTCATGTTGCTTCTCATCTTTGGCGAGAGGAAAAGCGATTATTATCTCAGCTTACCCTCTCACTTTCTTCATGAGTTGCACTTACGAGTTGAATTCGCCAGATATTAAAGATCAGGTTTCGGCCTATTATGAGGGATTCACTGGCGAGACGCTTACCCTCGCTGCCTCTCTCGCCTACGTTACTCTACTTTCAGTTGTGCCATTGGTCACTGTCGTATTTTCAACGCTATCGCTTTTCCCTGTTTTTGCAGAATGGTCTGAAGCTGTTGAGCAATTTATCTTCAGTAATTTTGTTCCAGCTTCAGGTGAAGTAATTAATGATTGGATTCAAAAGTTTCGGGGCCAGGCAGGCAGCTTGACGGCAATAGGGCTGGTAACATTATTAATAACGTCTCTAATGTTACTAACATCTATTGAAAATGCTTTGAATAAGATTTGGGATGTAAAAGAGGGTAGGCGCTTTAGTCAAAGACTATTGGTGTATTGGACTTTATTAACGCTTACTCCGATTCTACTTGTAGCTAGCCTTGCGTTTTCATCGACAATTCTTACGAGCGCGCTATTAACTCGACTTCTGGCGGAAATTGACAGCGCTGTTTATGTGGTATCGATACTGCCGTTTATATTCGAATGGTTGACATTTTCGTTGCTTTATTTCGTCTTACCGAATCGAGATACGCATTTTAGTTACGCGGCGATCGGCGCACTGGTTACCACTATACTTTTTGAGATATCCAAGTTTGGTTTCGCTTGGTATGTAAACTCGTTTGATAGTTTTACCGTTATCTACGGTGCATTTGGGGTAATACCTATTTTTCTAATCTGGATATATATTTCTTGGTTGGTCATTCTCGCCGGCGCTCGATATGCTGCATGGCAAGAATCCGTTAATCGATAGTTTTGAATGTTTAGTCGACGATATCTTGTTACTGGCCGTGTTCAGGGAGTTGCATTCAGGTTCTACACAAGGGCTGAGGCTCGGCGATTAAATATTGCTGGTTGGTGCAGGAACCTGGACAATGGCTCGGCTGTTGAAATTTATGCACAAGGGTCACATGAATCTTTACTCTTGTTTGAGCAGTGGCTGCCCTATGGCTCTCCAGCATCAAAAGTTAGCGGCGTGAAAAAGTATGATCTATCTCACGATATGAACGGCGATACTTTTGAAATCGTCTCTTAAACGATAAAGGAGCGCATTGCGGTTTTAACTTTGATAGCGTAATGATTAGTTGCGGTAGAGCCGTGATATCGACTAAGAGCAAGATCTAGTTTTCCGTTAGATTGTTTTAGATAATTTCTAAGTACAATGCATCCATACTTCAAGTTTAGCGAAGGATTAAATAGATTATCTCCCGGATGACCAATTTCCTTAATCCAGAAAGGCATTAATTGCATCAGTCCACGCGCACCTACACTTGAGATAGCCTCTCGATTAAATGAGCTTTCTACTTGTATAACGCCCATAACTAGTTCAGGTGTAAGCCCTTGCTTGGTGGATTCTCTGTGGATTAGTCGAAGTAATTCAAGTCTGTAATACGGGTCTTTTATTTGAAATCGAAGACGCTTGGACATTTTCTGGAACCACAAAAAAGCCTCATCTTTGTTGGAAAAACTAGTCGTGAGTCTCACAGCTTGACTAATTGCAAGTGTATCTGGATTATAGTCAACGGCATATGCTTTCGGGGCAACAGCCGCGATTGCTAGTATTTTTACAATACTACGCCGTTGAACGTTCATCTCAGTATGCTAGTCAAATCTGTATATAGATTTTCCATCGGTATATCTCTGGATTCGCTGGCGCTTCTAGCTCTATACTCTATTGCTCCTGATTTCAATCCACGCTCCCCAATAACTACTCTATGGGGTATACCAATTAAGTCCATACTTGCAAACATTACACCGGGTCTTTCAGACCGATCATCTAGCAAAACCTCGTATCCATCTCTAGTTAAATTGTCGTACAGCTCATCACACTTCTTCTTTACAGATTCAGATTTATGGTATCCAATTGGAACAATACAAATCTGGAATGGAGAGATAGATTCTGGCCAGATAATTCCACCGTCATCGTTATTTTGTTCAATTGCTGCCGCTGCGATTCGTGTGATACCAATGCCGTAACAACCCATAAACATTGGGTGAGTATTGCCCTGATCGTCGCGCACTTGCGCGTCTAATGACTCGCTATATTTTGTTCCCAGTTGAAATATATGTCCGACTTCAATCCCGCGTTTGATGGTGATGTTATGATCGGGCGATACTGGACATGGATCACCATCTACGGCATTACGTAGATCGACAGATTCCGGTTCCGATAGGTCCCGCCCCCAATTTACGTTACTAAGATGGTGATCAACTTGATTCGCGCCACATACAAAATCAACTATTTGTGCTGCAGCATGATCAACAAAGACAGGAATGTCCAAGTTTAATGGACCAATGGAGCCAGGTTCGCATCCGCATACTTGTTGTATTCGGGAAGCGCTTGACATTTGCAAAGGTGTTTTAATACCGGGAATTTTTTCGGCCTTAATCCCGTTTAGCTCGTGATCGCCCCGTAAAACCAAGGCTATGGGAGTAACTTCTCCTTCGAAGACTAGTGTTTTTACGGTTTTATCCGTTGGCACATCCAAAAATGAACAAAGCTCTTCTATTGTGTGAACGTTAGGTGTGGAAACTTTCGTCAGAGGGGTATCTGACGTCGCCCGTGCAACATCACTGGGTGCTATTGCTATAGTTTCTATATTCGCTGCGAAATTAATGTCATCACATATTGCGATCCCGTCCTCACCAGAGTTGGCGAGCACATGAAATTCATGGGAGTGACTACCACCTATCGATCCGCTATCGGCCGCTACAGCCCGAGCGTCTAAACCTAGACGTTCAAATATTTTAACATAGGCAACACGCATTATTTCATAAGCAGTTTCCATCGCCTCTCGGCTAACATCGAAGGAATAGGCATCTTTCATGATGAACTCTCGACCGCGCATTACCCCGAATCGAGGTCTAATTTCATCACGAAATTTGGTTTGGATCTGATATAGATTCAATGGCAATTGCCGGTAGCTTTTTATATCGCTGCGGACAATCATGGTAACCACTTCTTCGTGAGTTGGCCCAAGACAGAAACTTCGTTTATGCCTGTCAGTCAGACGCAGCAATTCTGGGCCATAATCCTCCCATCTGCCAGAATTCTTCCATAACTCGGCTGGTTGGACGCTAGGCATCAATATCTCTTGCCCTCCTGCACGGTCCATTTCCTCACGAACGATGCCCTCTATTTTCCTAACGACTCTTATGCCCAATGGCAGCCAGTTATAGATACCAGCGGCAACCCGTCGGATCATTCCAGCCCGTAGCATAAGCTGATGGCTAATAATTTCCGCATCGGACGGAGTTTCTTTAAGAGTTGCAAGCAAGTATTTAGAGGCGCGCATGAAATTAATGAGTAAAGACAAAGGGTTTGATAGGCTACGTGATAAACGAGTTTAACACGTAGACGAAGTGTGAGTCAGCAGGTTTGGCGTTTTTACCCGGTCTTGGTTGTAATGTGAGGTGGTTTAGTAAAGAATCGTCATATTGTCTGTTTTTCGGCACCATCGCTCAAACACAAAATTTCTTAAAATTATGCGAAAAAACCCTATCGAGTCTGAGATTGATTTAAACAAAGATGGCCGTCATGCGGGTTTCTTGCGAATACCTTGGTCCTCTAATCGCTCAGCTTATGGTTGGGTACCTGTTCCAATCGCCAGTTTTAAAAACGGTGAAGGACCTTGTGTTTTATTGCTTGGTGGTAACCACGGCGATGAATATGAAGGGCAGGTATTACTGTCTGAATTGATCCATACATTAGACGTAGACCATGTACGTGGCCAAATTATCATTATTCCAACAGCAAATGCCCCAGCTGCAAATGCGGATTGCAGAGTGTCCCCATTAGATGGTGGAAATTTGAATCGTAGCTTTACTGGCCAAGTTGGTGACGGCCCGACAAGCTGGATTGCTCATTATATAGAGCAAGAATTATTGTCCCGATCCGACTATATGTTAGATATCCATGCGGGTGGGAGCTCATTGCATTATCTGCCAACCCTGCTCTGTATAAGTGAGGAAAATGCGGAGCGACATAAGGAGCGTCAGGAATTTGCTGCTAAGTTAGGCACACAATTTACGCTTTGGTTTCCTTCCGATACCGATGGGGTATTTAGCTCTTCAGCTGCTGCACGTCAGGGTGTGGTAAATTTTACCTTCGAGGCGGGTGGTAGCGGACGACTTGATACGAAAACAGTTATTGCTGCACGTGATGTATTGCGTCGGTTTCTTCATCTAACAAGAGTTTATGATTCCCAGGAGGAAAACCTGTTGTCGTCGCCAGAAACAAAGCAGTTTGAGGATTGTGCGCTGATGTTTTCACCTATTGGTGGTCTGTTTGAAGCGCTCGTCGAACCCGGAGATGTGATTCGAAAAGGCCAGCCAGCGGCTCATATTCATCACGTTGAGTCGGTCGATCGAAAAATAGACACATTATATTTTGATCATGACGGAACAATCTTATGTAGACGTACCTACGCACGTACGGTACACGGTGATTGTCTGTATCAAATTGGGATTTAAAGGCAATTAACATGTCCAGAATTAAACCGCTATATGTTTTGGTAAATGGCGCTAAAAGTTCATCAGATCTTCCAGGTTTTCGAGAGTTGCCTGAAGGTGTCGAAGCTGTCTTTGTATCTGATGATGACGGGCTCCGGAAACATTTACCCCAGGCCGATATTTTGCTTGGTTGGAATTTTCGTGCGGACGATCTACAGCGCTGGTGGTCCAATGCACACTCTCTGAAATGGATTCACTGGTGTGGGGCGGGTGTTGATGCTGCATTATTTCCGGCATTAGTGAATAGTGAAGTAACGCTCACAAATTCTCGTGGAATCTTCAATCGTGCCATGGCGGAGTATGCTCTTGGTTATATGTTATTTTCAGTGAAAAATTTTCATCAAACAATTAAAGCGCAGTCTGTACATGTTTGGGAATACTCTGTTACTCAGAAATTAGCGGGGCAAAGTGTTGCCATATTTGGTGTCGGTGGCATTGGTAAAGAGATTGGTCGATTACTAAAGGCTGTCGGACTTCAGGTTACTGGAGTTGGGCGCACGAAGCGTAAAGGAGATGCTTGTTTTGATAAAGTAGTTTCTGTAGCAGAGTCGTCACAAGAAGTTAGTAATGCAGATTGGATTATCGGAATTCTTCCTGCTACTGAAGAGACTAAGGGTATCTTTAACAATGCTTTTTTTTCTAGCATGAAACCGGGATCCCGATTCATCAACCTTGGACGTGGAAGCGCAGTCGACGAACAGGCTCTTGAAACGGTTTTAACGGAAGGCCATTTATCTGGTGCCATGTTAGATGTTTTCGAAAACGAGCCACTAGCTGGGGATCATCGATTATGGACCTGTCCTAACCTGTTTATTTCGCCACATATGTCCGGGGATTATCATGGCTTCGAAGAAGCTATGGTTGATTTGTTCTTTACAAATTTATACCGTTATTTGGAAGGTAAGGAATTGGAGAACGTTGTAGATAAGAAACTAGGGTTTATTTCAGGGAGAGTGTAAACCTAACTGTGTATCTGCCATGGATTTGGTTTAGAGATAATCGGTTAGTCGATCCTCGAATTCAATCATAAACCGATTGAGGGCGGGTTTCCAGTTTCTTATCGGCATCGTCCATTTCTTGGACGCTTGTTGAATGGCCAAGTAGACGACTTTTTTTGCTGAGTCATCGGTCGGAAACAGTTTTCGTTTTTTGATTGCTTTACGAATCACGCTGTTCAACGATTCAATCGCATTAGTCGTGTAAATAGCTTTTCGGATGTCCAGTAGGTAACTGAAAAGGGTGTTCAAATTTTCCCAATGGGCTCGCCACGAACGACTGATTTGTGGGTACTTGGCATCCCACTTCTCACTGAATCGATCCAGCGATAACAGTGCTTCATCTTCGGTCGCCGCTTGGTAAATGAGTTTAAGATCAGCGGCTATGGCCTTGTAGTCTTTCCACGGTACGTATTTCATCGAGTTGCGGACCATATGCACAATACACAGCTGTATGTGGGTTGCGGGGAATGCCGCGTTGATCGCATCCGGAAAGCCTTTCAGTCGTAAGCGCCGAGTAAACGCTTAGCTTTACCCACAAATATCAGTAAAGTCATCGACCATATCCATCAATCGTTGCCAGCCTCGCCACAAGCTTATCATTCCCGGAGGCGGATCGGATGCGCGCCCAA
>CAJQKF010000139.1 GCA_905478855.1 uncultured Gammaproteobacteria bacterium | reverse complement strand
GGTCGCACGTCTTCGAATGGTCGGTGCCGGATGTGGCTGGCTCCACTTATGTCCGATTCCGAATCTGCTCTGAAGTGCAGGGCTTGAATGTTGGGGCCTGCGATACCCCCACCGGGCCAGCCGCTGACGGCGAGGTAGAGGACTACAAGGTCAGTTTCGATCTGTCACCAACGGCAGTTACTATCGGTGGAGTAGAACTTAAGAGCGCAGCGGCGAGCGACTTTCTTGGGGGCATTGGTGTTGGCGATATGGATGCCGAGGCGCTGCGGGGTCTTTTGGTAACCTGGGATCCCGACCTGGCGACGGCTTTAGCGGGGGCTGGGCGCGAAGCATTGTTGCAAGCACTGGCCGATTACCTTGATCCGGATGGTGACGGTGTGGTCGCGTTGCTGCGCTGGGATACTCTAGAGCAGACGGGCACGATTGGGTTTTTTGTTGAGCGCGAGCAGTCTAACGGCGATTGGAAACGCATTAACGGACATATGTTGCCGGCTATTTTGGCGGCGCCGATGGGCGCTGAGTATTGGCTGGCCGATCCTGGCGCGCTTCTGGGCGAATCTTACAGTTACCGGCTTATTGAGCAGGAGGCTACCGGAACTACTAATAGTTATGGACCTTTTAATGTGGAGATGCCTCGATGAACCTGCCCGGAATAAACACCAACTTCGCACGTACTGCATTTACTGGATTGCTGGTCTGCCTGTTAACGACCCCGCTACTGGCGTTCAGCAGCCAAGATAAGCTGAGTAAGGAGCACTGGGGAGAGTGGCAGGCACTGGATAGTGGTTATCTAGGTCGGGCTAAACAGCCACCGGGTATGAAGCGTGCGGTTGCCGAACGCCGGCTGACTGCTAAAGCATCGCGATTACGTTCTGAAAAGAAGCGGTCTGCTGCTGGGCCACGGGCTAAACAGCGCCGCGACAGTAAGGCACAGAGTGGCGCTGTTGTGTACACAACGGCAGCGTTGAAGCCAGCGAAATCTGGACATGGCCAACGCGCTGGAAAGGGCTGAAACTCTGTTACAAAAGCCCTGTGGCTGCGCACAAAATCTGCAGGTTTATACGCAATTACGGTTGATGAAATGGCTGTGGCACTGGGTGAAGATGCCAATGCTATCCGAAAACTTGCCGTGCAGGACAATCTTTCTCTGGAAACTGGCGGTGAGCCGGCTGCATGGCATTTTGACGCGGAAGCGGACGAAGTTTTGTTTGTAGCTGAGCCTTTTAACACCTTTTACACCGATTGGAACGCCTATCGGTTGGTGATCGGGGTAGACCCGGTCAAGGGCAAGAAAAAGAATAAAAAGAAGAAAAAGAAGAAAAAGAAGAGAAAGAACAAGAACAAGGGTGGCTCAAAGAACGGTTCAATGGCAGTTACCCGAGGTAGGAGCCCGGCGTATGCCGGGGCGGATTTGCCTTTCGCGGAGTCGCTGAACCTTGAGGAAGAACCCCGTGGAATGTTCATTCTTTGGCCGGTGGCAAACGAGCCAGATGCGGATTACTGGTGGTGGGATTATCTGTACGGAAGTTACAAATTGCAACTTGACGCAGAGCTGAATATTCCTGATCCGGCGCTCTACGGCACGGCGCAACTGCGCATCGTGATGCGCGGAGCCACTGACCTGTATGAGGGTGATGATCACCACGTTTATGCCGAGCTAAACGGTATAAGTCAACGCCCACAAAATAGCCAGCTGCTGGAGGGCCAATGGGTGGTGTCTTGGGACGGTAAGCGCGAAAGTACGCTGATTATCGATATCGACCAGGCGCAACTAAACCCGAATGGCGTCAATACTCTAACGTTGCAAAGCGTTCACGAACATGGCACCTACCCGGTGCAGTTTCTAGACCGGATAGAAGTTAACTACGACCGGATGCCGGTCGCGCCCGAGTCAGAGGGTATGCTGTGGTTACGGCAGGTATCCTCCGGGATGCAGCGAGTGACTGGGTTTGGTGATGACGACATCGTGGTGGTTGAAGACCCGGCCGGCAATGCGGTACTGCGCGAGGATGTGCGGGTGGAGTCGTTAGGCATTGACTGGTCGGTAAGCTTCGAGGCAGTGGCTGGGAAAGACTATCTGGTAGCGGAACGAAGCCAGATACAGATGCCTGTGGTGGAGATAGACCACGTATCTGAGCCGAGCAAGGCAAAAAACCGTGCCGACTACCTGATTATTGCACCGCGCACTTTTGCGGGCACGGCCGAACAGTTAGCGGAGCTCAGACGTAGCCGCTTCTCCCGGGTGGAGATAGCATGGCTGGAGGAAATTTACGACGGGTTCAGCTTTGGTCGAGAAGACCCGGCGGCGATTACTCGATTCATTAAAGCCAAGACCGGCAACGGTCGGCGTAGCCCGCTGTTCGTGCTTCTCATCGGCAAGGCGTCACTGGATCACAAAGACCGACTGGGGCTGGGTGATGGTCACTTACCAACCGCAATGACGTCAACACCCTGGACCCTTTCGCCGTCCGATCAGCGCTTGCTCTGGAGTGAGGGGGTTGCACCTTTCGCCATAGGGCGACTGCCGATTATTGACGATGAAGAGGGGCTTGCTTATGTGGATAAGATTCGCTGCTACGAAGGACTCGGTGGTGAGGGTTGTCGGGTGCCTGTCGATCAGCGCTACACCGCGCTGCTGGTGGCCGATAATCCAGATAAAGCAGGTGCGTTTCATGCTAACACCGATGCGCTCGCCAGTCGTTTGGTCGAACAGTTGGGGTTTGAACAAGTCAATGGCCTTTATCACCAGTATTCTCTTGCAGAAGGCCAATCGCCAACCTCAGTGCGTAAAGTTTTTGATACCCAGGGCACCGTCGCTTCGGAGATTGGTAATGTCCGCGATGCGTTCATCTCAGGTGCGGCCTGGAACACCATGTACGTGAGTTACGAAGGGCACGGTTCTAAGCATTTGTTGGGTAGCTATAGTGAACAATTTATCAAGGCCGAGGACGCGGCCAATCTAGACAATAGTCGCTACCCGGTGTTTGCGGCGTTAACTTGCGTTGCCGGGGACGATACCTACCCCGGTGTTCGGTCTCTGGCCGGATCCCTTGTGTTGAATCCGACAGGTGGTGGAATCGCCGCCATGGCGCCGACCGGGCCTTCGCTGGATCGCGATGCACATCTTCTGGGTGGGGCCTTTGTTGAAGGCCTGTTTTTGGGCAGAGACACTGTTGGCACTGCACTGGGATCGGCCAAGCAACAGACCGACGGTGAAATCCAGTCGTTTATGCCTGAGATTTACTCAATTATCGGCGATCCGGCAATTTACCCGCGCTGAGCAGACTACCCGTAAGTAATAATGCATGCGCCCTTATATTGACGTAACTTTATTAAATTAGTAACCGCTTGATTAAAATACTGTGACTAATAAAACCGTAAAAACAGATGAAATTATGAGTCCCCAAGAGGAGGCGCAGACCGAACAGAAAATCCGTCGTGCCTACATGGCGCCTCGGGTGCTGAGTGCCGAACCCCTGGAAGCTGCGGCTGCCAACTGTGACGGTACGAGTGGGTTTGGTAAGCCGGGAATTGTTGCATGTGAGCCCGCCACATTAGGCTCTTAAGGGGATATTGTGAATAATCAAAATAATTATTCTTGGGGCACAGAGTCTTTATCGCTCAGCCTGCCGGCACTGCAACTGAATCTGTCGGGGCTGAGTCACCTGCAGCGCACGGTATTGGCGGCTAACTACGCGGGCTTTGTCAATGCAACGACCCATGAACCCGCGACTCAGCGCGTTGAGTGCCGGGCTTACCGGCTCTGCCAACCACTGAATATCCCAACCCCGGCACTGACCGTAGACGGGCAGTATGCACCCATCAAGTGTCGTCTGCCGGACGGTGCGGGTGTTGAGATCACGGGTGTTAATTTTAAAGCGCGCTTTGCCATGCAAGCGTGTTTGCCCTGGGCGGCGCTTGGGGTTTTCGAGGAACGTGAACTGTCCGGCGAAATGGTTATCCAGAATTTTCTGCGTATACTCGTTGCGCATCTTGTGCCGCCACAGGGTGGCGCCGTGTTGCACAGTGCAGGGCTGGTTTTCGACGGTCGGGCATACGTGTTTCCAGGGCATTCCAATGTCGGCAAAACTACGCTTACCCGCAAGGCGTACGCGAGTGGCGCTCGAGTGCTTAGTGACGATATTAACCTTGTGTTGCCCGAGGGGGCGGGTTTCAGTGCCCACGCTGTGCCATTTACCGGAGAGTTCGGTCGCACACTTGACCATACGGGCGGTAAGGCATCATACCCGCTGGAGGCGATTGTGTTGCTGGATCAGGGCGATCGGATAGAGATCCGTTCGCCCAGTTATGCGGAAGCCGTCGCCCGACTGCTGGCGTGTTGTCCATTCGTTAACACCGATGAACACGAGACCGAGATAATGCTGGATGTGTTAACCACACTGGCAACACGGGTGCCGGTGATAGCACTTCGCAGCAGTCGTGATGACAGTATCGATTCGATAATGGCTGCAGTGGAGCAGCAGTTAGAAACCCTGCGATCAATAGGAACTTTACACTATGGCTGAACTATTTTTGAGTCTATGCCCCCAAGTTCGGCACCGCGCCGTCTCCGAAGAAGGGGTGCTGGTGCATCTGGATAGCGGCCGTATACTGGTAGTTAACGAGGTGGGCCTGCATATCATTAATACCCTGACTGAACCCAGCACCCACAGAGAACTGATAGCGTCAATCGAAGAACAGTTTGACGTTTCAAGCGAATGCGCTGCAATCGACCTAGAGGCTTTTTTGGCCGAACTCGAGCGCGAGCAGGTGCTGATAAAGGGCGCTCGGCGGGGAGATCCGGTCAATGTATAAAACAGCCGTTGCCCGAACCCTTCGCGAGCGTCGCATTTTACACGATGTGTCGTTGGAACTGACCTACCGCTGTAACCTCGATTGTTTCTTTTGTTACAACGATCGCGAGAAGGCGGGCCAATTGCTGTCTGTGCAGCAGTACAGTGTGCTATTGGAAGATCTGGCACGCATGCAGACCCTGTTTCTGATGCTGACCGGTGGCGAACCAATGATTCATCCGCACTTTTTTGAGATTGGGCGTATAGCCCGTGACCTCGGTTTCGTGATTCGGGTGCGCACCAACGGCCACAGTCTTAGCCGGCGCAATTGTGAGCGTCTGGTGGACGAGGTTGCCCCGTTCATGGTCGAAGTGAGCCTGCACGGTGCCAGTGCCGAGGTGCATGACCGCCAGACTCGAGTTTGCGGTAGTTTTAAACGTCTGCTTGCCAATATTGAGAACGCCAAACAGGCGGGTCTGCGGGTTGCGGCGGTTTCTACACCAACCGCCTGGAACCAGCACCAGATTGCGGAAATGTTTGACGTTTGCGATTCCCTCGATATTCCCTTACGTTTTCAGGGGCCCGTAGCGCCCCGCGATAATGGCGACACGGCGCCGCTGGTGATCCAGCCGGCAGAAGCTACCTGGGCGCGCATTGCCGAGGTGCAGCGTCAAAGGTTTGACCAAACTGCTGGAAGCAGGCAACAAATCGCCTCCGAAGAGGTGGCGGTGGAAGCCGATGCGGAAACACCGGTCACTTGCAGTGTCGGCACAGCTGGCGTGGATATTGATCCTTTCGGCAACGTGCAGGCCTGTATGCACCTGCAGGAGATTGCGGGCAATGTGCACGAGCAGTCGATCGAAGAAATCTGGAACCACTCGCCACTGTTCAAGCGTGCGCGGCAGCGGGCGGTTGACGCCGCTCAATTGTTTACTGATAAACCCCGCAAGCAACTTGGCGCGCCGCTGTATTGTCTGGCGGTTGAAGAAAATCTTGGTAAGAGCCACTGCGGCGGCTGTGCGGCCGGTGAGCAACAGGCACCAGCGTAAAACGGTTCAACGGCTCGACCAGTGATGACTGAGCTCAGCACATACGATGCGCTGCACGCTGCGGCCAGCGTGCTTAAGGAACATGATAAGCCGTTCGAAATTGTGATTCGTGGACACTGCATGGAGCCTGTGCTGCTTGACGGTGAGCGGGTATTGGTAACCCCGGGCGCGCGCCTGCGCGCCGGCGATATTATTGTGTTCTTGTCGTGCAGTGGGGGTTTTACGTCGCACCGCTTGTTGGGGCGCACGGTCACTACGCGGGGTGCGCGATGGATGAGCAGGCCGGACAACAGTGCGATGATCGACGGTTTGCTGATACGGGAACAGATCATCGGCAAGGTTACCCGTAATCTTTCCCGGCGAACCGAGGTGCACACAGGTGGCGTGCGCCGCCTGTTGAGCAGGGTGGCTCTGCTGCAGAATATTCTGGCTATGGGGCTGCGAAAGCTGACTGTATCCGAGCGATAGCGACAGGCCACCAGCAAGCCCCTGAATAGTCGCTGGACTATTGCTGCAGACCTTCGTAGATAAAAATTACCCTTGATGCGGTAGCCAGGTACATAAGCGCTTTGGATCGGGTCTCTACACTACTGAAAGTCCGGCTCACCGTGGATATTGATTCGTGCATCGGATAGCGAAACCGGTATAAATTGATTGCCGAACGATTTACAATAAAAAAAATTTATAAAAAAACCGGAGGCTCCACGTTGGTAGAAGATCGCTATTCCATTTTATTTGAACCGGTTAAGATTGGCCCCAAAGTCGCTAAGAACCGGTTTTATCAAGTACCCCATTGCAGCGGTACTGGTTTTCGCTGGCCACAAACCATGGCTCAGATGCGCGGCATGAAGGCCGAGGGTGGGTGGGGTGTTGTGTGCACGGAAGAGTGTGAAATTCACCCAAGTGCGGATCTGTCATCATTTGTTGAAATGCGATTGTGGTCAGATAGCGATATTCCGGTTCATCAATTGATGACTGATAAGGTGCATCAGCATCAGGCATTGGCAGGAATTCAGCTGGTGCATAATGGTATTGAGGCCGGTAATCGTTACAGCAGAACGCCAACCCTATCACCCTCTGGAGGTTATGGCAGTTGGATAGATCCTATTCAATCTCGGCCAATGGATCGACAGGATATTAGGGCGCTTCGTAAGTGGTATCGTGATGCCGCTAAACGTGCATTAAAAGCCGACTACGATATCGTTTACGTTTATGCTGGGCATGGGATGACCGTGCTCACTCATTTTCTGCAATCCCGGTTTAATCAGCGTACGGATGAATACGGTGGTAGTTTGGAAAATCGCGCGCGGCTCTTAAAAGAGGTCTTACTGGAAACAAAAGATGTTGTCGGCCATAAATGTGCTGTGGCCCTTCGTTTTGCGGTTGATGATTCCAACGATCAACACTTTCGCTACTACAACGAAGGGCGTGAGGTAGTTGAGATGCTAGCGGATCTTCCCGATTTATGGGATGTAAATATTGCTAGTTGGGAAAATGATTCTATTACTTCTCGGTTTGGGGAGTCGGGGCATCAAGCAGAATACATCGATTTTGTTAAGAAAATTACGAGTAAGCCAGTTGTCGGTGTCGGTCGGTTTACATCGCCTGATGCGATGGTCGCACAAATAAAACGCGGTATTCTTGATTTTATAGGTGCCGCACGGCCATCGATAGCCGATCCATTTTTGCCGAATAAAATTGCAGCAGATCGTGTAGACGAAATACGCGAGTGTATTGGATGTAATATTTGTACTAGCGGCGACTATTATGCGGTGCCAATACGCTGTACACAAAATCCGACCATGGGTGAAGAATGGCGCAAAAATTGGCATCCTGAAAAAATAGAACAAGCAGGCTCTGATGACAAAGTGCTGGTTGTGGGTAGCGGTCCAGCTGGGCTTGAATGTGGTTTATCATTAGCAAAACGTGGCTACGATGTTGTGCTCGCTGAAAAAGAAACCTATTTAGGTGGCAGGGTTTATCTTGAATCTAAATTGCCCGGCTTGTCTGAGTGGTCACGCGTAATCGATCATCGAACGTATCTTATTGATCAGCGCACAAATATCGAAACCTATGTTGATAGCGAACTTACGTCGAGTGATATTCTCGAGTATGGTTTTGAGCGTGTGGTTCTCGCAACGGGGTCGAAATGGAATATTGACGGTACGGGACATACCTCGCATAAACCAATTTCCATTTCGAAGGGGAATATAGTCTCAGTTGATCAGCTATTACGAGGTGATATGGTTTCCGGTCATGTCGTTATTTATGATGACGATGGGTATTACATGGCAAATGTTTTAGCAGAGTTGCTTGTCAAAAATGGCTGTCGCGTTACTTATGTTACACCGAGTACAGATGTAGCGCCCTATACTCACGCCACCCTTGAGCAGTTTCGTATACAAGCACGGCTGATAGAGCTTGGTGTCGATATCCTTTGCGCGTATTCGTTATCTTCATATACCCAGACAACGGCCGGTTTAGAGTGTATCTACTCGGGGAAAACAATTGAGTTAGAGGCGGATATTTTGCTACCTGTTACATCGCGTTCAACCGTGTGCGATTTGTATTCCGAACTTGATGACCGGGAACTGCAGACGAATCATGGAATAAAATCAGTAGACTTAATTGGTGATAGTGTTGCGCCAGGCACGATTGCCGCCGCCGTTTATGCCGGACATCAATACGCGCGTCAACTCGATAATCCGGTTGATCAGCGTTATGGTTTTGCACGAGAAAATTATCCGCCAGTGGTGAATTACAATGGATAACACAATGAAAAAATTTATCGATGATCTGAAAAACACTTACCGACCCGGCTTTTCATTACCTGCTGAGTTTTATCAATCTGAACAACTCTATCGTCATGAATTAGACTCAATATTCTTTCGTAGTTGGATCTATGCAGGTCATGTTAGCGAAGTTCCTGATGGCGGCTGTTATTTCCTTACCGAGATCGCAAATGAATCGGTGATAATTGTTCGCGATAAACAACAGGATATACGTGCCTTTGCTAATGTCTGTCGTCATCGCGGCTCGAGAATATGCAGTAAACCTAAGGGTAGGGTGAAAACTCTGGTGTGTCCTTATCATGCTTGGGCGTACGAGTTAGACGGTAAGTTACGTAGTCGACGCGAAATGCCAGAATCGTTTGAAACATCTGAATACGGGCTGAAACCTGTGCGCATGGAAGTTTTTCACGGCATGATTTTTATTACGTTTAGCGAGTCAGCTCCTTCGTTGAACACATGTTTAGCCGAAGTATCGCCTTGTTTCGATATCTATGGGTTGGCGCAAACCAAGGTTGCAAAACAAGAAACTTTTACGGTTAACGCGAATTGGAAGTTGGCGCTGGAGAATTTTATGGAATGCTATCACTGTGCCCCGGCACATGTGGAGTATTCTAAATTTCATACGCTCAAATCTCCCAAAGATGCGGAGGCATTTCACCCGGCGATGATCAAACGAGCCATCGAATTAGACTACGATACACGATCGATTGATGACCAATCTGAGCATGGGTTGTCGGAAAGTGTGCAACATTTTTACAACCGTAAAGCCCTTTACGATCCTTTTGTCTCGGGCAGTAAGGATGGTGGGCCTGCCGCACCATTATTAGGATCAGTGAAAGAATACGGCGGCGGTGTAGCGGA
Source organism: uncultured Gammaproteobacteria bacterium (assembly GCA_905478855.1). Taxonomy (GTDB): domain Bacteria; phylum Pseudomonadota; class Gammaproteobacteria; order Arenicellales; family CAJQKF01; genus CAJQKF01. Next base: position 3,270 of record CAJQKF010000139.1, on the reverse strand, counting down.
TTTTCAGATCGGGCCGTTAACGTATGGAATTTTGTATCCTGATCACGCAGTTATTTATCGATTTCTGCCCACCGATTTACAGGTAACCGATATGGAAATCGTATGGTTGGTCAATGAAAACGCTGAAGAAGACAAAGATTATGACTTGGATAATTTAACCTGGCTTTGGACAGTCACCACGGAAGCTGATAAGGAAATTATTTTGAATAATCAGCAAGGTGTTAATTCCCGCTACTACGAACCGGGTCCATTCTCGAAAATGGAAGACTACACACAGAGCTGTCTGGAATGGTATTTGAGAGAGTTATAGTGTTTGCCAATACTGATTCCTTGCAGATAGACGTCATTCTTATTTGCAAAGTAGTGCCCTCTGGAGCGTTTTTCAGTAAAAGCCGGACTATCTAATTACCTTCCGAATAGTCGCAGAAAGTTTCTGAAAAATTTATTTTTATCAATTGCTGGCGTGCCGAACACATGTTGCCCCGCGGGCACGTCTTTAATTGCGATGGAATTTGCGCAGACAACAGCGTCTTCCTCGATGGTAACTCCGTTAACGACTCCCGATTTTCCAGCAAAAACTGATCTTGACTTAAGTCTGGCGGAGCCAGCGATACCGGTTTGTGCGCATAAAATAGCGCTATCTCCAATAGTTACGTTATGTCCGATCTGTACTAGATTGTCGATGATTGTGTTCTGACCTATTCTGGTAACACCAAAGCTTGCCCGGTCAATGCAGGTATTTGCACCGATATGCACATCGTCTTCTATTTCTACTATTCCTATATGTGGAATTTTGATGTTCTTACTATCGCGTTGAATAAAACCAAATCCGTCTGCACCGATAACGGACCCTGCATCGATGATTACATTACGTCCAATTTTGGTGGCATCGTAAATAACCACATTTGCATGAATTATGGTGTTATCGAGAATTGTTACGCAGTCGCCGATTACGCATCCGTTACCGATGGCGACATTCTCACCAATGGTGCAATTTTTACCAATTGACGCATGTTCACCAAGAGAGACGGATAGGGGAAGTATGGTGTTGGGAGAAACCCTAGCGCTGTTGGGGATTTGGCTGGCATGAGTTTTTTTAATATATAGCCATTGTAATAGAGCGATAAGGGCGCGATCCAGGTCATCGACAAGCAGTATATAGGCGGAGGATTTATTGATGATGTCATTATCATCAACGAGTATCGCCATAGCGTGGCTTGATGCGAGTGCATGGGAATATTTTTTTCCCCGACAGAAGCTAATTTCGTTTTCAGTTGCGTCATGCAAGGTGCTAACGTTAATAACAATCTCATTGCATTCATTAACGGGTTTTCCCTGCAACAATAATGTTGCCCCTAAATAACGTGCTATATCCTGAATTGATGTTGGCTTCATATTCAAGTCTGAGTTATACATGGATAGAAATCATCGTTAGAAAAATCGAAAAAATGACATAATTTACCGTCTACTAATCGTGTTAATAGGTTAATACGATTGTTTCAAGGTCGCAATATAATTCGAATCTCGCTATCAGGCTAACATCACCTAAGTCATTCTATGAGGCGACATCAGGTCTCTTCTCCGCCTTTTTTACTCTAATTTTATTCTCCCGTAATTCGGTACCGTTTAAATTCTTCATTGCGGCTTTAGCCTCGCCCGTTTTTGGCATTTCAACGAAGCCAAAGCCCTTGGACGCGCCTGTGTCCTTATCCATAACGATTGTGCAGGACTGAAGCGTTCCATGTTTACTGAAAAGAGCGGAGAGTTCCGTTTCGGTTGTTTTCCGTGAAAGATTTCGTATGAGTAGTTTCATTGATCGTTGCCGAGGTTAATAAATGAGAAGTCGAAATTTGGACTTTAATTTGAAGATTACTGCCGTAATGAAGAAACAGCGCGCACAGTAATAGGTTTGGTTGACCTTATCCGGAATAATTTGATTATAGCCTAATTCGTAACCCGTTTTCGTTGACGAATATATGCGCGTTGAGTTTTAGATTACACTAGAAACAGCCAGAAAAAACCGACCAACACTAAGGAAATCCCACTAATTTTCATGGATTTTTCAGTTGTGCCGCCAACAATTTTGGAGATAAAACTAAGGGATGGTTTTTTTTCTTCTACTTCATGGGTGCTTTGTAAAATAGATTTTTGAAAGACTAAATACAAAACGCCGGAAACGATAAGTAGCGTTCCAGCACTGAAGGTATCGCTCATAAACGCTAAAACGACGGCTGCTCCGACAGTAAGGGTGGCAAGTATGTAGGGAATATGTTTTGTCATGATGAATTAAAAGTATTAGCGCAAGATGTTGTGAATGTAATAATCAAGTTATAGTAACGATACTAAAACCGTTCTCTAAGAAAAGCCAATTCTGGTTTATCTCGTTGGTACTTCAGTATTCATTCTCTTTTATTGGTTACTTGTGTTGAAGTGGAGGACGGCTATCACTCATTAGCGTATCCAGTTTTACTTGGGTGTTTTTAAGGTTTTGTAAATCTCGATTTTCTAGCATTTCGCATTCGTCTCTGATCATTTCATTGACACTCACCGGATACCAGCGACAATCCTCTGGCCGGCTAAAGTAGATTGAGCATAGGTATTTACCCTTTTCGTCTTGTTTGAGCCACGGGCAAACGGCAAGCTGTGTCCCATTGTGCGGATCCATCCAGATTTTTCCATTACTTACGTATTGATAAATATCGGGATAGTTATTTTCCCAATTTTCTATCTCTTCTGCAGTTGCACAAAGCCCTCCATTAGCGTATTTAATACAACACTTTCCACATTGGTTGCACTCTTTCAAGATTGATTTGCCTCGGACAGAAGTAGAAGTTTCTCTAGTCTAGCGGGTATAGCGGATTATCTCGAACATAAATAGTTAACTAAAGTTGATGCAAAAGGTGCGATATGGTGTCGCCGTTTTGTGGTTTTTTTGAAAACCTGTCATTATTTTAGGTAGTTACATCTTTTATTAAGTTTTCTAGTCTTGAAGCGTTGAGATAAGATTCACTAAATATTTCCAGACCTGTGCGATTCATAGGTCCACTTTTATTTACTCACAGTAATGTATTGATATGAATTTTGAGTTCTTAGTCCGTTTTGTTCCGATCATTTTGCTACAACTTTTTTTGTTAGCAGCCCCTGTAGGTTCTGCGATAAGTGAATACTGGGCGATATGCCGTCCCGACACCATTCATGGGTATTGTCGGAAAACTCACCATTGTTGCGAAACCGAAATACATAACTACGATCAACGTGGCAACATTCTCC
>CAJQKF010000138.1 GCA_905478855.1 uncultured Gammaproteobacteria bacterium | reverse complement strand
GTCAATCCATTTTCGATTATGCGCTAAGACTTTTTCCACATGAGCCGTATCTCTAACAGCTTCAACACCTGCCGCAAAGGCTGCAGTATTTATCGGGAAAGACGGACCAATTTTTGTCATTACATCAATTAAATCGGCCTGCCCGTAACACCACCCCAACCGTAATCCAGCCATCCCATAGACCTTAGAAAAGCTCCGCGTGACGATAACATTATCAAACTCGTGGACCAAGTTAACACCTGATTCGTAGTCGTCCTCAGCGGCAAACTCATCATATGCAGAGTCGATAATCAATAATACATTGCTCGGCAAACCTGCATGCAAGCGGCGAATTTGGGCACCAGACAAATAGGTACCAGAGGGGTTGTCCGGGTTAGCCAATAATACGATACGGGTATTTTTAGTTACGCAGGCAAGAATGTTATCGACATCATAATGAAAATCCCTGTCGGCGGCAGCAACTGGCGTTGCACCGGCAACTTTTGCATAAATAGGAAATTGCATATAGGCATATTTGCTATGCACCAACTCCTGACCTGGGCCAGAAAATGTATTTACGATACGTTGCAAAACTTCATCCGATCCCGGACCAAAAGCCATACATTCCGAATTCAGTTGATATCTTCTAGCCAAAGCTTCAGCTAGGCTTTCAGTATCTACCTCGGGATAAAGATGACTGGATTGAATCGCTCGTTGCGCGGCTTCAATCGCGGCCGGACTCATACCGAGCACGGATTCATTCGACGATAGTTTGACCGGCTCATCCCAACCTGGAAGTTTTGATATACCAACCATGTAATAATCAATCGATGCTAAACCTTGCTTGGGAGAAATAGTCATGCACTGGTGCCCTGAAAATTAGTTAAACATAATTATAACTGTGATCACAGTAATTGACGAGGTGCAATTATAAAAGTAGCATCAACGTTGATGACAACACCTGACTTTTCAACCTTTGGATACAACTATTATGAGTAAATCTTGCGGCGAAGCTTTGATGCACTTACTAGAGGCCTACGGTGTGACCACTGTTTTTGGTATCCCTGGTGAACACACTCTGGAACTGTACCGTGGAATTGAGAAAAGCAATGTCCGAGCCATCACACCCCGTAACGAGCAAGGTGCGAGTTTCATGGCCGACGGCTATGCCCGAGTCACTGGCGAGCCCGGGGTTTGCACTATCATTACAGGCCCTGGCGTAACTAACGCGGCCACTGGTATTGGTCAGGCTTATGCGGATTCAATCCCTATGCTAGTGATCTCAAGCGCTAATGATAGCCCTTCATTAGGCAAAGGTTGGGGTCGTTTACATGAAACCTCTGACCTATGCGCTATTACACGGCCAATCACAGCTTTTAGTACGATGGTGCACGATCCGTCGGAGGTACCGGAACTAATCGCTCAAGCATTTACCGTATTTCGCTCAGGGCGCCCTCGCCCGGTTCATATCGCCATCCCGATTGATGTCATGGAAATGCCTGTGGCAGACAACTGGCAACCCTATAAAACACCTGCTCTGCCGATTCCTGGTAAAGACGCTATTGATGAGGCGGCATCTACACTGGCTCAATGCGAAAGCTCCGTAATCATGGTGGGTGGTGGTGCTCAACATGCCAGTAACGAAGTCGTCCGACTGGCCGAATGTCTTAATGTTGGTGTGATTGCATCAAATGCAGGCAAGGGCATTGTTAGTGACGATCATGTACTCAGTCTCGGTGGTGGTGTGATCAGCCCGGCGGTACAGAATTATCTCGCAAAGGCCGAAGTAGTGCTCGCTATCGGAACCGAACTCGGTGAAGCCGATAGCTTTATTTATGATCTACCGGTAAATGGCAAGGTCATCCGTATCGATATTGATCCGGCAAGATTTAGCGACGCCTTTCCTGCCAGTATTGCGATATTAGGAGATTCCCAGTCCGCCTGCACGCAATTGTTGGCAGCCCTTGAAAATCAGGATATACGAACCAGAAGTCAAAACACTAAAGCTGAATTAAAACAAGTCCGTATCCAGCAAAACACGGATTATACCGATGTAGAACGCCAACACATTCGACTCCTGGATGCGTTGCGCGACGAGTTGGCTGATGACGCCGTTGTTATGGGCGATATCGCACAGTTGGTGTATACCGGCACTGCCGCTTTTAAAGCGCGTTTGCCGAAGACCTGGTTTTACCCTGCCGGCTTTGGCACTTTGGGTTGCGCCCTGCCCGATGCGATTGGAGCCAAATTAGCCAGGCCAGAGAAAACCGTAGTAGCATTAGTCGGCGATGGCGGTTTTATGTTCACAGTTAACGAGCTGGCAACAGCTGTCGAAGAGGGCCTGTCTATCCCTATCATTATCTGGCATAACCACAGCTACGCGATGATCCGAGATGGCATGGTAAAACGCGGAATTCCAGAAATTGGCGTCAACCCTGTTGCCCCCGATTTCATCAAACTGGCAGATGCCTTCGGATGCCCCGGATTCAACGTTAGCAGCGAGGATGAATTCCGAACCGTATTCCGAGCCGCCTGTGAGCATCAAGGACCAAGCCTCATCATAGCTACTGAAAATGATGACTGGTTGACCTGAGCCCCGAGGACTAAAAGATGATTTCAATCGACCATCTCAAATGTAGTCTGGACTTCAATCGAGAAGGCAAACAGTTTGGCAATATCGATCTCGGCTATTCCAATAATCAATATGCCTTCGACAAGATACCCACACCCATTATCTGTATTAAAAACGGGAGTGGTCCAACTTTACTTTTAAGTGCTGGTAATCATGGCGATGAATACGAAGGTCAGGTGATACTGCGCCGTCTTATTCATGAAACCGAAGCCCAGGATATCAATGGCCGATTAATTATCTTACCGGCGTTAAATTACCCTGCCATGCTCGATAATGCTCGTGTATCTCCACTTGATCAAGGCAATATGAATCGTAGTTTCCCCGGCAAGGCTGGCGGATCCCCTACTTCAGCCATAGCGGATTTTGTCACGACGCAATTATTGCCATTAGTTGATGCTGGTATCGATTTGCATTCCGGCGGTAGTACGTCTTACTACTTACCCTGTACGTTCTTGTGCACGGCAGCCGATCCTGAAATCACGCAAAAGAACCTAGGGTTGATTGATGCTTTTAATGCTGCAAACACTCTGGTTGTTCGGGGGGAATCGAGTGCGACTGGTTTTGATCCAATTGCCAATCGGGCCGGCGTACCGTTTATTTCAACAGAATTGTATGGCGGTGGAAACGTTGACCGAAAAGCTACCGAACTGGGTATGACCGGTGTCAGAAACGTTATGCAACATATGGGGATAATCTCAAATCAAACTGTATTAAAATCCAGTATAAGATTTTTTAATGGAATCGATGGTAGTGATCATTTAAGTTCACCTTATAGTGGCATCTTCGAACCTGTCGTCGAGCTGGGCGATGAGGTAACCTCCGGCGACATTGCCGGTCAACTTTATTCTGCGGAAGAAATAGAGCGGAAGCCTCTAACCTTACGATTCAACAATTCCGGTACGGTTCTGGTTAGGCGAAACGGTGCTCGTGTCAGACGTGGAAGCCACCTGTTTCTTGTGGTATCAAGCATGTCACGGAAACAGATTTCAACGTTGTCCTGAAATCGACCCAAACGAGCGATCCATGCGTTATTCGATTCTGACACTGGCAACTCAGGCGCTTCAAAAGCAACAGCGATGGCCGCAAATAATTGCCCCGGAAAAACTCAAACCACATTACGACATTATCATTGTTGGAGCGGGTGGACACGGGCTTGCGACAGCTTATTACTTGTCTCACAATCATGACATTAACGATGTACTTGTCATTGACAGCAGCTGGATTGGTGGTGGTAATACAGCCCGTAACACTACTATCGTACGCTCTGATTATCTGCTACCGGCTAGCTTTGCGCTAAAGAACTTCGCCCTCCAGTTATGGGATTCCCTGAGTCAGGCACTTAACTTTAATCTCATGTACTCGCCACGTGGTTATCTCGACCTGGCACATTCGGACGGTGAACTCGAACACTTTATGTTACGCGCCAATGCCATGTGTCTCGGCGGTGCATCAGCGTCAATTCTTACCAACAGCCAAATTGCAGAAAAAATACCCGCACTAAATCTCGATCAACAATCCCGGTTTCCTATTAGGGGTGCACTGTTTCAGGCCGAAGGCGGTGTCGTGCGACACGATGCTGTTGCTTGGGGTTTCGCCCGTAAATCTAGCGAAAAGGGTGTTCACATTCAGCAAAACTGTGCAGTTAATAAGCTCCTGACAAGTAATGGGCGCATCAGCGGAGTAAGCACACACAGGGGAAAAATATCCGCCAATAGCGTCCTGGTGGCTGCTGCTGGTGGCTCAGAAAGACTAATGGCGAATGCTGGCGTACCGTTGCCAATGGAACCCATAAATGTGCAGGCTTTTGTTACCGAGCCCATAAAACCGGTGCTTGATCATGTTGTGAATTACAATGCAGGTCTCTCTTATCTCAGCCAAAGCGATAAGGGTGAACTGGTGATGGGTGGTGCAACCGACGGCTATCTATCTACTGCACGGCGTGGCAGTTTCGCTCGATTAGAAGACACAATGATGCGCGCTGCACAGATATTTCCGTTCATATCAAATCTGCGTCTAATGCGCCACTGGTCTGGTACAGCCGACATACCAATGGATGGAAATGCCATTGTCGGTCGCACCGAGATTGAGAATTTATTTGTTAACTGCGGTTGGGGATACGCAGGGTTTAAAGCCACACCCGCTGTTGGCTGGAAACTGGCTGAATTAATAGCCGATGGCAAATTGCCAGAAATGCTCAAACCCTTTGCTCTCAGTCGATTCACCGACGGTGCACTGATAGATGACGCGGGCATCGGCCCCTATCCTTGGCTGCATTAAAGACCATGCTACTGATCCCCTGCCCTCACTGTGGTGAACGCGATGAAAGTGAATTCAATTATGGCGGTCGAGTTGCAGACTTTCCCGAATTGCAGGCCGACATGTCAACATGGCATCGGGCCATACATCTTCCAGATGTTAACGACCCTATTGTGAATGAAGTCTGGTTCCATGCCTCTGGCTGCGAATGCTGGATTCAAGTTAATCGAGATATTCGTACTCATGAATTTCAACCGATAGATAAGCTGGATCACAGCTAATGCAACCAAGAAGACTTAATCAGGGTGGTGATATCGATCGAAGTCGTCCAATTCACTTCATCTTTAACAATCAACGATTACAGGGCTATCAAGGTGACAGTCTGGCCTCAGCTCTATTGGCCAACAACATTACGTTGGTTGCTAGGTCGATTAAGTATCATCGACCACGGGGTATTGTGTCGGCCGGTCTTGAGGAAAGCAGTGCACTGGTTACCTGTCTTGATCAATACGGTATACCTGTCCCAAATTTAAAAGCCACAGAAGTTATCCTGGAAAGTAACCTCGTCGCTAAAAGTCAGAATTGCTGGCCAAATGTTAATTTTGACATTGCTGCCCTGTTGCAAATGGGATCCGCGATGTTGAGTGCAGGGTTTTACTACAAAACTTTTATGTGGCCAAAGAACTGGTGGCATCTTTGTTACGAAAAGATAATTCGTCGTACCGCTGGGCAGGGCCGTATCTCGACAAGAAAAGACGCTAAACAATACGACCGACGACGAGCCCATTGTGATCTTCTCATAATCGGTTCTGGGCCTAGTGGGCTTGCCGCGTCCGTAGCAGCAGCGGGTAAAGAGTTATCCGTTATCCTCATGGAGAAGGATCATCAACTCGGTGGTGCCGCTAGCTGGGAACAAACCGAAATTGAATCCTTGCCCGCCAGTCAGTGGCGCCAACAATCATTAGCCATTATTAAACAACATCCCAACATCCGGATTATGACGAATTGTCTTGCATTCGGTTTATACGATCACGGTTGCGTAATGTCTGTTCAGCAAAATACCAATGGTGTTGATTCTACTAGCTGGCAAATTCGTGCCGGCCGTATTCTGCTCGCCAGTGGTGCCACCGAGCAACCACTGGTCTTCCCAAATAACGATCGTCCAGGGATTATGCTCGCCGCATCTGTACGTCAGTATATTTATCGCTATGCTACACAACCGGGCAAACGCGCGTTGCTGGCAATTGCAAATACAAGTGAACGCGAACTAACACGCCAGGCGCTGTTGTACGCAGGTATAGAAATCGCAGACGAATTAAAGGATGGGGAACGCATTTACGGTACTACTGGACGAAACCGATTGCACACGGCCACTCTGGTTGATTCGGGTGGTAGTAAACGTAAGGTAACGTGCGATTTAATGTGCGTATCTGCGGGCTGGAACCCGAATGCGCATTTATTAGGACAACTCGGTGTCCGCCTAGTCTATGACCCAAAACGTCATTGTATGTTGCCACCGGAGCAGCTGGGATTGATTTACCTATGTGGCGCTGCACGTGGACATGTCGCGATAAATGATTGCATCAAAGACGGGGGATTACAGGCACTCAATGCTATCGCCCAGATTCAGTCTCAGACTACCAAATTAACATTACCAGAGATCACAAACTCTGAACCCGACCTTGTCAATCATACAGGCCCGGGGCCCTGCTTCGTCGACTATCAAAACGATGTTCTTCGTACCGATATCGAATTGGCCGTACGTGAAGGTTACGGACATATCGAATTAGTAAAGCGATATACCACATTAGGCATGGGTACTGATCAGGGAAAGACTAGCTGGAAAAATGCCACTACGGAACTTGAACGGATGACTAAAGGCGATGCAATAACTATCGGTCATACCAGCTTTCGACCACCTTATTCCCCGGTTAAAATAGGGGCACTGATTGGTGCTGAAGTAGATCAATACATGACACCCGTTCGTCACACACCATTTCATCGGGTGTTTAGTAACGTAGGCTGTATCTTCCAGACTTCAGGTGTCTGGGTTTATTCTCGGTATTTCCCTATGTCTGGTGAAACAATGGAACAGTCCATTGCCCGTGAAGTGCTTGCGGTGCGCAATCAAGTGGGTTGTGTCGACATGTCTACTCTGGGCAAGGTCGATATTAAGGGTACTGATGCCCTTGAGTTTCTATCGCGGCTTTATTGCAACAACATTGAAAACATTAAGCCAGGACGTTTACGTTATGCTCTTATGCTTCGTGAAGATGGCATATTATGGGACGATGGTACCGTTGCACAACTTGGCACCGATCATTTCTTGGTAACTATGACAACGGCCAATTCAGCAGCAGTTTGGCGCTGGATGAATAAACTACTGCAACTGCATTGGACCGAACTCGACGTACAACTCACATTAGTGTCAGATCACTGGGCATCACTCGCCGTGGCGGGACCTAATGCCCGAAATCTTCTGCAGAAATTGAACCCAAGCTTTGCGACGGATCGAGAATCTTTTCCCTTTGCATCCGTGCGTGAAGGCAGACTCGACGACGTGGTAGCCTGTCGGGTATTTAGTGTGAGTTTCTCTGGAGAGCTAAGCTATGAAATCAATGTACCATCTGGATATGCTGATTGGCTCTTCGAGACAGTCATGCATCGTGGCAAAGACGACGGCATAACAGCTTATGGGCTCGAAGCCCTTGATGTTCTGCGTATCGAAAAAGGCCACCTCTCGATCGGTACTGAAATCGATGGTCGCACAACACCGATGGATCTGGGGTTGGCTAATATGGTTTCCAGCAAGAAATCATTTATTGGATCAAGTTTATTACAACGACCGGCGTTAAATTTATCTTCCAGGTTACAGTTAGTCGGCCTGACCCCGAGTGATGGTATAAGTGCCATACCGGTCGCCGCACTGCTCTGTAATCAGCCTTGGCAAACAGGTATTACACAATCCTCAATGGGTAGATTAACGGCGGCACTATTCAGTCCAAGCCTACAAAAACCCATCGCATTGGCTTTGCTCGAGAATGGTCAGCAACGCCATCATGATCAGCTCTGGGCAGTATCACCGATTCAACAGAAGTCTGTA
>CAJQKF010000137.1 GCA_905478855.1 uncultured Gammaproteobacteria bacterium | reverse complement strand
ATTCAGACCAAAACCTTTTACAGCAGACTCAAACAGAATTCGGGGGTATGTAGCTGGGATCATTTGGATTCAGAAAAATGAACTCCCAATTCCCATCTTCCAATTCAGCATAGTCCAAAATTGCACCCGTTAATAAATCTACGCTCATCGGATTAACTACAACCATTAGGCTGTCGTACTCCCGAGTTATATCTGCATCCGCTTGTTCATCAAATCCCATAGCATATTCGAACGACCCATCGCCCTGTCTTTTAGCCGCAATACGCAACGGCACATGCTGCATTCCACCCTCCTCTGCTGATTTCACAATTTGTTTAACGGCGAGATCAGTGAGTTTTATTGTCATATCATTTACCCGTCTTCTGTCTAATAAAATTTACAAAATACCGAACCCAAGGATTCTGGATGGTGTGTCGTTGGTGAACGTAAGTTGCAAGCACATTACGATATACAAGACCGTCATAGTAGCCATCGACACCATAACCACGTTCAATTTCAAAACCAAGTTCTTCCGAGGCTTGAACCGTTTTCGACGTATATAAAGAATAATGGAACTCATGGGCGTTGATGGTCTTTGATAAATCAGCATCAGTACACCACGGATGTGAAACTGTCGGCTTCATTTTAACTAATCCACGCCCAACTGGTTTTTTCTGTAGTTGCACATCTCCGTCAAACACCCCAACCATTGAAAAAGAATTGCCCCCATATCCAATTGAGTTCGCAAGATACATTAAGCCTCCGCACTCAGCATATACCACCCCATTATTTTCTACAAAATCTTTAACTAACCTTCTAAATACCGTATTACTCGATAACTCCTTTGCAAATATTTCCGGGAATCCGCCGCCGAAGAACAACGCGTCGGCATCCGGCAACGTGGTATCAGAAAGTGGACTGAAAAACGTCAGCGTAGCCCCTTGCTGCTCCATTTCATTTAGATCATCTTGATAATAAAAACTAAAGGCACGGTCTTTCGCAACGGCAATAGTTAAATCTTTGTTAGAGGATACAGCTTTTCGTGATTCAGGCCACGATATTTTCATATCGGCCACTGCAGTGAAATTTTCCAAATCTACCTGTTGTTCAATTCTATCCGCTATGAGATTAATAGTATGTTCACTATCAATCTCTTCAGAACCCGGAATCAAACCAAGATGGCGCTCAGAAATCTCTAGATTATGACTACGTTCAATGCACCCAAGAACCTTCAAATCGGTATATGTTTCTACAGCAGACAACAACTTCGCTTGTTGACGTTGCCCCCCTGTTTTATTGAGAATTACACCGCAAAAATTTAGTTCTTCAAAATTCACATAACCCTGAAGTAATGGCGCAATACCTCGGGTTATACCTTGACAGTCAATAACCAACACCACGGGAACATTAAGTAAGCGTGCTAATGCTGCATTACTTTGTGTACCTTGAATATCAATACTATCAAAAAGACCTTTATTACCCTCGATGAGACAAACTGAGGCTTTGTTACTTTGATAACATGTTTTAATTTCATCGTGATTTTGCACATTGAAATCAAGGTTAAAACAAGGCTCACCACTGGCAGCAGAAAGCCAATTAGAGTCGATATAGTCAGGCCCTTTTTTGAACGTTTGAAGATCGATATTTCGACGTATAATGGCCCGACTAAGACCAATAGAAATCGTGGTTTTTCCCGAAGACATACGAGCGGCTGAAATCAAAAAACCAGATAAGAAAGTCATTTGATTTGCTTTAGACAGAACAGAAAATCAACACAATAAAAAAACAGTTTTAATGTACGGATGAAGAGGAAGACTCCTCAACAAATGGAAGGATTCTAATAACCATCATAACTAAAATAACAACTAATGCTATTCCACCCACACCTAAAAATAACTCTGGAATAGTTGGAACGTACGCTGCAATAGAATGACTGAAGAATCCGTCTTCAACTATGTATCCGGGAAAGATTTCCAGTGGATAAGCCTGACCTCCTATAATGATCACATAGAGTTGCGCAAAACCGCCAAGCAAGACCATACAACATCCCATTAAGAGAAAGGAAAGTCGATTAAAATACGGAACTAAAAATACTATTAACGGTAAAAGTGTGCCGATTAGAATCTGTACACCCCAGAACAGAAAAGTATAGATACCACCTTCGGCCAATATAAACTTCTCGACACCGTGCCTCTCGGTAGCGTAGCTAAAACTTAGATGCTGAACTAATGTCATATAAAACAGTAGACACAAGAACAAAGCTAACAATTTACAAATTTTTGAGATAAGTGGCACACGCAGAGGCCGTTCGCCGAAACGCATGATCGCACTATGCGCGAGTATGAATATAGCGGATCCAATCACCAATGACAAAACGATAAAAAGCGGTGCAAGTATCGCTGTATCATAACTCTTTCGGGCAACCAGAAAACCAAATATGGATCCGGTACCGGTCGTCAAAATGAAACGCCAGACGAAAGCGAAAACCCCAACCTTTCGAGAATAAATTTTCATTCTCGGCTCCATCATGAACCAGAGATAGACAACGACAATAAGTAGAAACCCAACGTATAGAAGTATGTTCCAGGCAAAAATGGATTTGAAGTTAAAATGTGTCATTGCAATGATCAAGCGATCCGGTCTTCCCAAATCCAACACAAGAACGCAAAGACCTCCAATTAGTAGCGCAATCGAAACTAAAGCCGATAGTCGGCCTAGAGGCTTATAATCCTGACGACCAAAAACAGTTCCAATCGAGGCGATATTCAAACACCCAGAAGCGCCAACAATAAGGAAGATCGCAAATACATGAGGCAACCCCCACACAACACGATTAGTCATTCCGGTTACATGGTGTCCATTTGTATCCATGAAATGAGCGGCGACCAACCCGCTTAAAGCAAGTGCGCACAGGGAAAACAAAAACATAAAGTATGACTTCGATTTCCCAACAACTCGACTGTAACGAATGGGCGGCATTTATAGGCCCTCGTACCGTACGGCAGTATTGAGAGACAAATCGGCACGCAGTTCCCTACTACTTATTGTATTTGCTCGATTCGATATTTCACTATCCGGATCATTCAGATCGCCAAACAACAATGCCTTATGTCCGTCAGATTGGCACCCAACAACACATGCCGGTTGCTCACCTTTGTCCACACGATGAACACAGAAGTTACAACTTTCCACTGTTCCCTTCCCTCGAGGAGACCATGAACGTTGGTTTTCAAGGTTTTCATGGACAAAAGAACGTGCCAAATACGGGCAGGCCATAACACAGTATCTACAACCGATGCAGGTATGCTTATTTACCAACACGACCCCATCATCCCGTTTAAAAGATGCACCCGTTGGACAAACATCCACACATGGTGGGTTTTCACAATGCTGACATAACATCGGCAATGAAACCTGATGACCCGTAGATTTATTCTGTAGCTCTACTTTACGAATCCATTGCACATCGGATTCAGGCCGATCGAATAACTCAAGGCCGTGCTCTTCATTACAACTATCTACACATGCCGTGCAGTCTGTAGCGCATTTCGACGTATCAACCAACATACCCCATCGCACGCTATCGGCTACGGCCTGGTCATCCGATTTAGCATTTGCAAAATTTATTAATTGCACACCACCAACAGCCGATGCCGCTGTAACACCCGCATTTTTTAGAAAACGTCTGCGATAATGATCAATGGAATTATCATTCATCATTGGCCACCTCTATGTCTGGTGTAGAACGATGACACTGAAAACAATCTATCTTTACGGCAGCATACGTGTGACAAGATTCACAGAACTGTCCTTCATCGTTTATGGGTATATTCTGTCCGTGACCATCCTGCTTAGTGTGGCAGTTTATACAACCCACTAAACTATGCTTTTTTGTCCGAATGCCCTTTAATACCGTCTCGTCACGCTGATGAAGTAACACATCCATATGATATCGACGCATGTAATCCGTAGGTTCCACACACTGATCGTCTATCCCTAGAGCTATATTGCCGGTATTGTTGGCAGTGACAAGTTCACTTGTCATACAAATCATTACAAGCAAGAAAGAGCCGAAAGTTGTTATAAACCGTCCCACGACACTATCCGCCCATGCCCATATCGATGTACCCTGTGGGGCAAACTTCGGCGCAGATATGGCATCCGATACACTTAGTGTAATCCGTATCAACGTAACGGCCGGTGGTTGATGTCGCTTTATTAACTCGGAAAACTGCATCTTGTGGGCAATAAATCATGCAATTATCACATTCAAAACACATGCCGCAACTCATACATCGTCCAGCTTCCTTAATCGCCTGTTCTAGAGTAAGTCCGTTATGTCGCTCTTCGAAATGCCCTAAAACCTGCTCAGCATCGGGTCCTACGACAGGCCGTTTTTCTCGTTCTTCATAATGAAAGTGGGCGAGAAACAACCGATCTGAATTGATAATTTCATGAGCTGATCGATCTTCATAATTATGCACAGCGAATTCAGATTCACACGTACCCCAGTCCACAGTATGATCATATTCACCGGGTGCTAAATCGGCCTCATTCAACTTGGAAAGCAGATCAAAGTGATGAACATCAACCTTTGGTCGTTTGGTTTGTTGGCCATCTTTTAAATAATTAATGATCGAATCTACCGCAATACTCGCCTGCCCAATCGCAGTGGTCAGTAAGTGGGGACGAATAATATCCCCCGCAGCAAAATGTCCGGGTTTATCTTTTACTTGATAAAAGTTATCTGTCGCTATCAGGCCACGACCACTATCTAACTCTTCAATCCCCGTTAGATCTCCGCCCTGTCCAATCGCCGATACAACCAAATCGCACTCTATTTCGAATTCGGTGTCAGGTATTGGTGTCGGAACTCCTTTGGCATCAACTAAACACTTAGTTAAGCGCAGAGCAACGGCTCGGCCATCTTCTCCTTTTACAACAGCGATCGGCATCACACCGTTTAGAATAGTAACGCCCTCGCGGCTCGCATCTTCAACCTCTTCTTCAGTGGCTGTCATCTTTTCTTTCTCGAAAAGCGCTGTTAGCGTTACTTGGGCTCCACTGCGCGCCGCCGCGTAAGCAGAATCATGAGCAACATAGCCACCGATCACTTCTTCCGGTCGATCTTTTGGATTAATCTTTTCGATTTTCCCTAACCGTCTAGCGACAGAAACCACGTCAATCGAAGTATCGCCACCACCCACGCAAATAACCTTGTCGGCTGTAACTTTTAAGATACCCTTGTTGTACGCATCGAGAAAGGATACTCCGCTCACACAGTTAGTCGCATCACCACCCGGTACGGGCAATGCCCGTCCACTTTGACAGCCTACCGTCCATAAAACGGCATCAAAGTCTTTTTCCAAACTCTCTATGCTAACGTCGCGCCCAACACGAACATTATTTCGCACTTCGATATGACCCAGATTAAGAATTCGATCAATTTCGTGACGCAAAACATCACGTGGCGTGCGATAACCCGGTATTCCATACCACATCATACCGCCCAGTTCTTCTTGAGATTCGAAAATTACCGAACCAACTCCTTGTCTACGTAATTGATATGCGG
>CAJQKF010000136.1 GCA_905478855.1 uncultured Gammaproteobacteria bacterium | reverse complement strand
ACCAATATCGACTGAACACGCTAATGTTTGATCAGCATTATTATGCAAGACATAGGCACCATTCAAACCTAGTAGAATGATAGAGTCATTAACAGTTCGCTCAATTGCTCGCTGAGAATCTACCGCCTTAGTTTGATCTTTCTGAGAGTCGCTTACAGAAACAATCTTGTGCTTAGTTAGCACATTGACCATACGTTAAAGCACTATCCTCCTATTCATAAACTAGAGACTCATACATGCGAACTATCCACAACTGCAAAACTAGCGTTGAACTATCTATTAACAGAAGTATTAACCTTACGAACAAGGTGAACACTAAACAAATTTGAAATCGATTAAGTAGGCAAACTATACTTGTCATTCTCTTGTTCAATGCAAATGACTTTCATGGCTTTTCAGCTAACTAATTTCCAACAAGAAAGTTTCAATACTGATGGTTTTGTCGTTACCGATCGACTAATTGATGCAGTCGAGCTGCCAAAACTGCATAAAGCCTTCGACGATGTGTTTAATGGAGAATTTGAAACGGGCGTGCGACCCGACGAAGTGAACTGGCAGCAGGGTGAGAGTGATCCAAGCCTAACCAGGCAAATTTGTAACGGTTGGAAAGCAAATCGGGATATCGCACGGATCGTTTTAGATCAATCTCTTGGAAAAGCAATTGCAAAGCTCTCAGGATGGTCCGGGGCACGAATAATGATCGACAACGTTATTTGGAAACCACCTGCGACAAAATCATTAGGTTTTCATCAAGATAATGCATATCTATCATGGTTCGACCCTGGTGAAATTCTAACCTGCTGGATCGCACTAGATGACACAACCGCAGAAGGTGGTACGATCGAATTCGCAAAATCATCACACCGCTGGCAACTCGGTGAAGCAGAAGGCGAATTTCATGCACCGGCGGATTACCGCAAGCCGATGCGCAAGGCCGCATCGAGGGCAGGTGTCAATCCAGAAATTCATTATGTGGAAGTTCAAGCCGGTGGAGGTTCTTTTCATCATGGCGGGACCTGGCATGGTTCCGGCGCAAATAATGGGCTGAACCCAAGACGGGCGCTGGTACTGCATGCAATGCCGAGCGACGTGAAATACGTACCAAATAATTTCGCCCAGGGTATCGGACCTATATATAGCCGCTACAAACGTCTCGGCGATAATACCCTCGACGAGAATTACTTCCCTATACTATGGCGAGAAGATGGATACCGTACACCGCAAATTGATGACTATCTGGAAGGTTAAGGTAATCCCCCTCAGAACAGGATAAAACAACAACATTTTTCTATCATAAATTTGGCTCGAGACACATCTGGATTGTTTAATCATACGGTCTTCAAACTACGGAGAACGTGGGTGATTTTGGCTCAGATTTCATGCCAAAATATCAGACTCGACATTCAAGCTTACTGTAATACAGAGGAGACCGCACAGGTCATCAATAATACTGATCCGCTATATTTGAAACCGGAATGTGGGACGATTGAGCGATCATCGAGCACCTCGAACCCGCTCCGTTGGTAAAGACGCACTGCCCCGCTATTACCCGAAAATACTCTTAAAGACAGACGCGCTAGTCCCCTATCCATAGCCGATTGCGCCGCAAACTTCAGAAATTGAGAGCCGATACCTTTACCACGAGCCTCAGGCAGAATACACAACTCGGAGATAAATAAACCATCTGGGTCGCGCAGCTCCCTATACGGCAGTAACGCATTCGTTAGCGAGTTTGATAAAGTAGCTGAATCTTGCGATTTTTCTTTGCCCGTTCTGACATTGACCTCCTGGTAGCATATTATTACTCCAATTGGATCTCCATTGAATTCAGCTACTGTAGCATTGCCAATGCTCAAGTTATTAGCTGCATTAACTAAATATCTTGCGCCCGCCGCCTCTATAGATTCGCCATTACGGGCAAGTTCCTTCCATATTGCAGGCCATACGCCACCTGAAGACTCCGACACCAGGGATAGCAAAATATTAGCATCTTGACTTTTAGCTGGGCGAAAATTATTCATGTTTTTTACTAGGGAATAAATAGTCATAATATTGCAGAACCAACTTGATAATTCCGGCAACTAGCAACGCGTTGAGATACCTGCTTAATTAGTTATAAATGTAAAATACGTTTCGCTTTTACCGGTCGATTTCTATAAAGTCGCAATCCTGAAATAGGTAGGCAAATGAGTCGTTCTCTGACTTATTTTTCGGCGCCTCAAAGCAAAAGCATGTCTTACCTGAAAGTTGCAAGATAATTATTTCGTTTTCTTTGTCCTACCGAAAAAAAGAAAATTTTCCTAACCACTATTTCTTGAAGGAGTAACTCCTTGGCCATAGGCTTTGATTTTGGAACGTCTAATTGTTCTGTCGCTCACATTGTAGATGATAACGTTGTACCGATACCATTAGTCGATAACGAATTTTACATAACATCAACACTAAGCGCACCAAATCGTGAATCCGTAACCGAACACCTTTATCGTTACCAAAACATATCTCCAATTAACGACATTGGAACACAGTTGCTGCGAAGTTCGATGAACCTTAACAAAGCCCAAGGAATAGATGTTCTTCTCGATGACTTAAAGTTTGGCGTAGAGGCAACATCGTTATATCTATCAGACCCAACGGAAGTCTATTACGTAAAATCCCCAAAATCGTTTCTGGGCCTGCTAGGGCTTAGGGAGGTTCAGCTCGCTATTTTTGAAGATCTCGTGTGCGCAATGATGGCGAATATTAAATTCAACGTAGAATCACAGTTGGAGGAATCTATAGATGAGGCTGTAATAGGGAGACCCATAAACTTTCATCTTCGCGGAGATGATGAATCAAACCGCCAGGGTCAGAATATATTACATAGCGCCGCCACGCGGGCCGGCTTCAAATCCGTGGAGTTTCAGTATGAACCTGTAGCAGCCGGCCTAGAGTATGAGTCGACACTAACATCGGACAAAAACGTGTTAGTCGTCGATGTTGGTGGAGGAACATCGGATTGTTCTCTGATACGCATGGGACCCAGTTGGGTTGGCAAGCAACAGCGCTCCGAAACGTTGCTTGCCCAGTCTGGCATGTTTACTGGTGGAAATGATATGGATATTTATATTGCCTTCAAAAAGTTCATGCTCGAATTTGGAAAAGGCACCAGCAGATCCTCTGGATTACAGATTCCAACAATGACCTTTTGGGAACCGGTCGCTATTAATGATATTGAAGCACAACGTAGGTTTTATAAACACGACAATCTCCGCGAACTCAAAAAACTACTTAGTGAGTCGAATAGCCCAGAGAAAATAGCACGTCTTATCAGCGTTTACGAAAACACCTTGGGTCATAGCATGGTTGGAGAAGCAGAGAAAACTAAAATTGCATTATCAACTAACGAAAGTTACACGGCGGTTATTGATTTACTTACAGAAGAAGTAAATATTCCTGTTTCACTGGAGCAAATGAAAGATGCAACAGCTGCCCCCGTGCAAAAAATAGCAAAATTAGTCCAAGAAACTTTAACCCAGGCAGAAACGAAACCAGATGTGATATTCATAACCGGAGGTTCGGCCCGCTCACCCATAATAAGAGAAGCGGTTAAGTCAGTTGTTAAAGACATACCGTTTGTAAATGGAGATTATTTTGGCTCGGTCACAGCAGGGTTGGCTCGATGGGCTAACGTATGCTTCCGTTAGCCCATCGAGCAGTGCTACACCGAGTCGTTGCTCAAGCTTGATAATATGGTGGCTAGTAACTGACGGGGACAACTGAAGAGCAGTTGCAGCCTTTCGAAACTAACTGTATCAATCCGTTTTTGCAAAAATTACTATTTGAAGCAGCCCCATGAACTGTATGACGTAAGATGTTAAGACTCTAACGAGAAATGGCCACTAGGCATATTTCTGACCACCTTTCTTAGGTAAGTTTCTTCGTTGCATTCACTTCCGAATCGCGTCAATTTAAATGAACTGATATCGAGCTCCGGCTCTCCATGCATGATCCATTTTGCTAAAGCTCTCCCCATTCCCCCTGAGCGTGTCACTCCAGATGAACTAAGACCGGCTAAAACAAAATAGTTTGCAAGTTTTTCGGCCTGGTCAAAATGAGCTTCCGCATCGGGTGTGAATGATTCCGGCCCATTAACCAAAGAGCGAATCCCGACTTCTTTTAGGGCTGGGATACGCTGAATACCTTGAGCCATATATGGCATAAACTGATCCCAGTTTTCATTTAGCAAGGAAAACTCAAAAGGCTGGGGAAGATCCTCTATTCCTACTGGAATAGCATTACGATCAAAGCAGCCTAACAGTAACCCTCCTACCTCCTCTCGACCATAGATCAACCCATCAGGATCCCGGAACGTAGGCATGTCGGCATAAACACCTTCCATCGTTTCAGTTAAAACATAAAAATGCTCTACAGGGTACAAAGGAATATCGATGTTATTAGCAAGCCCAAGGTGCCGAGCCCACATACCCGCGCAATTGACCATCACCTCGCATTGAATTGTCCCTTGATCTGTTTCGACTGCCGACACTCGGCCGTTTTGTTCAATAGCTCGGTACACCTCGACACCTTCAAGGAAAACCACACCATTATCTTTTGCTTCTTTTCGGTAGGCGTTAGTTAACGCTGTAGGGTCAACTCGGCCATCTCCCGGGCTAAATAACGCACCGAGAATGTCATCCACATTCATAATTGGAAGTTTTTCTTTTACAGCCGAAGGAGAGATTTGTTCAACACTGACATCTAGACGTTCTAATACCCGCATGACATCCTCAAGCTCCTGCATTCTCTGCTCGGATCTTGCCAACATAACGCGACCACATTGACGCCATCCAATATCGTGTCTTTCATGCAGTTCCGCGATAATCCTCGCGCTTTCACTAAATATTTGTACGGCTGCTGGGTCGGTGCTCATGCGAATAATATTACCGGCGGAATGCCAGGTCGTACCACAGCCAACTTGACCTTTTTCGATCACAACAACATCACTACAACCCAACTGTGCTAAGTTCCAAGCAACGCTACAACCGATAACGCCTCCACCCGCTATAACGATTCTTGTGTTTCTGGGTAATTGAGAGTTCATTGTGCCCCTGGAATTTACCTAAGTTCTGCCACAGATATATAAACTTCTTTATAGCCCATTGGCATGTATGTGTGTCGGTCGATTAATAACACATGCGGCCTATAAATCTAATCCAGCCCCAACGGTTAGTAATCATAAAAGCCTCATAAATAAAAAACACCCCGATGAGGAGTGATCGAATCATATAACATGTTGTATCAAATACTTTTCTACAATGACACTATCCGTCGGCGCATCTAAATTACTGACCCATATCAGCCAATTGCTCCTGCGCTAGTTTTCGGTCTTCCGGACAATCACTTTCATTTATGCTTTCATAGACCGGCCCAAGCAAGGAAACAGCTTCGTTGGTCCGACCTTGTTGATTCAACAACCTTGATAGGTCAATAGCTGCTCGCAATTGCCAAAGTTTGGCACCCTGCTTGCGAGCTACCTTAAGGGCCGTGTTGAGTTCCTTTTCAGCGGTCTCGTTGTCACCATCAGCCACGGCTAATTCTGCCTGCAAGCGGTGAAGATCAGCCAGAGCATAAATTTCGCCTGTCTCTTCAATGTGGTTTCGCGCCATGTCAGCTAGTTCTGCGGCTTCATTATTCAATCCCATCGCCAAGGCGAATCTGCCAGTGCTGATTCGCCGCTGAGATATGAAGAACTTACAATTCACTGAGACTAAGGCCCTGTCTGCAGCCTTGTATCGTTCAACACTGGTCTTATCTCCACTAGCCGCCGCCACCGATTCCTTGGTAAATACACTGTAAGCAAGCCACAGTGTCAAATTATGTTCCTGAGCTATTGGTGTTAATTCTGACAAACAGCGGTGTACGTCTGCCAAGTCGTTATTCAAAAAACTAACCACAGTGCGCATAATAAGCGCATAACAGATTGTCTGAATATGGTCCGTGGTTTTCGCAATTCGCTCGGCCTCTTGCAAATGCTTCATGGCAGTTGTTGTCTGACCAAGTAACAGCAAATTATTCGCTTGGAACATATGAACTGTGACCCCAATATCCTGCCCGTACCGATTGGCAAGGCCAGCATGCAAAACAGAATCAAAATGGCTTAGCGCAATTTTTAAATGGCGATTGGCCGCAGCAAAGTTCCCCATGAACCAATGCGACGCTCCAGCAACCCGGTTAGCGACCACCAGAGACGAAGTGTCGGATGATTTGTTCGCAAGGTCCACAAGTTCCTCAGCAGTCTTCAACGCTTCCGCATGCTGCCCCCGAATTCCTGTGCTGACCCAAAGACCATAAAGGATTGAGTATCGCATGGGAGTTTCGCCAACGTTGTTCGCCAAATCCAGCGCCTGTTTAAATGCAGTCACTGTTTCGTCTGCACCAAAACCTTTTCGTGTCAACAATGCCATGCCAAGTGGAACCTGCAGAGACAACGCGCGTTCAAAGGATGCCGTATCCTCTCTCTTTAACTGCGGTACGATTAGCCCGATAGCACGCCCAAGATGCGAAATCGCTTCATCAAACGCAGGCCGCGCAAGCGCCGCTTTGCTTGCGGCTTCCCATAAATCGATAGCCCTGTCGGTGAGGCTTGCGGCCTCGGCGTGAACCGCGAGAACTTCAGGTGCAGTATCAGGATCAGCCTC
Source organism: uncultured Gammaproteobacteria bacterium (assembly GCA_905478855.1). Classification (GTDB taxonomy): domain Bacteria; phylum Pseudomonadota; class Gammaproteobacteria; order Arenicellales; family CAJQKF01; genus CAJQKF01. The sequence goes on along the minus strand of CAJQKF010000136.1, from coordinate 36,336 downwards.
CAATGCATTAAGAATCCGACTATGAACGGCCCTGCGCTTTTCCTTCAACAGGCTCTCATAGGCCGCATCTCGGACCAGCGCATGTTTGAACAGATATGTTGCCTCAGGCGGTAATCCACGCCGGTAAATCAACTCCGCCTTGATCAGACCTTCCAGCGCAGCACCCAGTTCGCCATCGGGTAACTGTGAGACCTGTGTAAGCAGACGGTGATCGAACTCACGCCCAATACAGGCTGCTGTCTGTGCCACTTCCTTTATCGGCTGTAATCGGTCCAGCCGCGCCATCAGACTGTCATGTAATGTGGTGGGGATGGCGATGGCGCTCAGTGGTCCATCGAGAATAAAGCGGTTATCCTCTTCTCTTAATACACCAGATTCTAAAATTGTCTTGGTCAGTTCCTCAACAAACAGGGGCACCCCATCTGTTCGGTTGGCAATAATACCCATGATCTCATCGGGCAATGGTTTGCCATCCGTCAGCTTGGAAACAATTACTCCAATCTGATCCCTGCCCAACCGATTCAGCGCAAAACGCGTCACAATGGGATGACCACCAAATCCATACTCAAAAGTCGGCCGTGCCGTTGCCAAAACCATGATCTGATGATCGGCAATCGTATCCAGCAGTAGATCCAGAAGCTCAAGGGATGTGGGATCAATCCAGTGCAGGTCTTCGTACACCAGCAGCAGAGGCTTTTCCTTTGCTTGCTCAACCAGCAGACCCGTCAACGCCTGCATCGTTTGCGCCCGCTGTTGTGCCGGCATCAGGTCCAGTTTGCCGTACCGACTTTCGCCATCTAACCCCATCATCGGTGCCATAAACGTCAAGGCACCGTTGTTTACACCAAGCAAAGACTCAAGCTTATCCAGCCGCTCATCAGATGTATCCAGCTGGGATATTCCGGCCGCAAACGACATCTGCTGGATAACCGGGTAGAGCGCACTGCCTGCATGATAGGGGGAACATTGATAGGTCATGCGGATGTGATCATCCTGACCAATTTCGTCTATAACGGCTCTGGTAATCCGTGATTTGCCAATGCCTGCCTCACCACTGACAATGAGCATCTGTCCCTTGCCAGAACGTGCCAGTGCCCAACGCTCCAGCATCAGCTCAATCTCACGATCCCGACCAATAATCGGCGTCAAGGTACCTGACTGTCGCGCAGCAAAGCGGCTTTCAACTGATGCCTCACCTTCAACCACAAATGCCTCGACCGAAGCGCCAATACCTTTCAGATGCTGAACGCCAATTGATTTCAACTTATACGTATTACCCAAAAGACGTTGTGTTTCTTTTGGCAGCACAATTTGGTTGGGTTCAGCTACTCCCTGTAATCGTGCAGCCAGATTGGGGGTCTCGCCCACAACCGCAGCTTCCTGGGTAGCTCCACTACCAATCATGTCGCCAACAATTACTACACCGGTGGCAATACCAATCCGAGTCGCAAGCGGAACACCATCCGCCGCCATTGTCTTCTTCACGGTATCAATAATCGACAGACCTGCACGCACTGCTCGCTCAGCATCATCCTCGTTGGCTCGTGGCCAGCCAAAATAACACAGCACACCATCGCCCATAAACTTGGCCACAAACCCCTCAAAGCGACCAATAATGCCAGCAACCGTGTTCTGATAAGTAGTGATGACCTCACGCATGTCTTCCGCATCAATCCCGGATGCCATCTCCGTCGAGCCAACAAGATCAACGAACATCACCGTTAAATGACGCCTTTCCGCATCTGAAACGGGTTCGATAGAGGTTGCGGGTGTATCAGAAAATGCTGGTTCGCTCGAAGATCGCTCATGAGCCGATTCAAGCTGTCGAATCGCTTTCATTGCGCGTCGGCGTGGCCCCAGCGGAAGACCCAATTCTTTTAAATCATCATCGCTAAGTTCGGTAAGGTCAGTAAATTCAATTTCAGCGTCAGCAAAAGAATGTGCGTATTTTTCCAACCCAATACCAACAAGCCAATGCGAAAGTTCAGTCAACTTAAAGCCCCTTATGAGAAAAACGTCAGTAACCAAATGAAGGTTTCAGCGGTCAGAAATGGCCAGTGGTAAATAAAAAAACCGCACTAGCGTAGGCTTCGTAAGGCATTTACCGAACGAATATAAACAAGGTAGTCGATTCGTAAAAACGACCACTATTGAGCAAATGTGCCCGTTCACTCAGACGCGCCATGTTCAGATTCTAGTATTCTACGGACTGTATAAAAAGTCAATGAACGGAATTTACTTTCCTGAAACGGTTAGCTACATAGAAAGCGGGCCCTACCTTTTATCAATTATCCATCCTTGCAGATAGACACGACCAGCAGCATCAGGCCCTCCAATCGAAATAAACCCCCCATTTGTTCCTAAAGTGATCAATAAATTCCACTCTTGATTATAAAAAGACCAAACAGAAGCCATGTGCTGCTGGTCGGGATATTTTAGAAAAGGCACGATTAACTCATTTTCACTATATGCAATATTGTAGCTGCTACCACCAAATGCACCTGCATCTTCAGCTTCGAAAATAAGTTCAAATTTTTCACGGCCCCGGTCCCACTGTGAAACCCGACCCTGACGCCGATCCTCGCCCCAAAAAATATGTTCAGGCGTAAATGCCACTGCAGTAGACTGCTCCTCTCGAATAAGTTCCCAATCATCTCCACCATTGGTGGATCGATAAGTACCTCTGGGCCTATCACCGTAGGTGACCCATACATGTTGCGTATACGGGTCGACCGCAACACGGTGAATATGAATATTATCATGTGCTGGAGCCTGAAAAACTACTTCCCACGACTGTCCAAAATCTCTGGAACGCCAAACCCTCTTGGAGTTATTATCTTCTCTCGGTCCGTATTCACCAACAAACAGGTTACCTTGATTATCAGATGTGATAGACCACCATAATGCTGAGGATACTTCAAAGCGTAAAATCTCTGTAAATTCACGACCACCATCTTTCGATAAAAAAACTGTCGACGGTTCAGTTTTGCTCCAATGATCATTGTCCGTTGCGACTACGATATAGCCATTATCCATTACATGGATACTTCTGATTGAATCCGCAAATGAATAAACCCGATGCGCTGATTTTCCATCTTCAGCAATTCGATACAATGCCTTTTTTTTTGCCCCCCAAACAACTCCTTGTTTTGATGTTCCAAATATCGAAAGACGATAATCAGTCTCGCGAAGCCGGTCTGATAAAACTCGTAATATGGGATCAATCGCATCTTTTGTGAGATTTTTATAAATTAAAACTCCTGCTACAAGAAACACAATTGCTAAAAATGCCCATGCGAAATGATGTTTAGTAAGTTTGTTATTCATTAGGAAATTCGTACAGTAGTTTGTTTCTAACGTAATCAACCAATAAGTGAAATGCAATTAATCAACTTATCAATTGTCTGACTAACTTTATTAACGAGTAAAAAAACTAAAAACCTTCAGTCGACTGGTTTTTCATAGCAAGCGATTGGTCACCAGCAATAATATTAATTGGATAGAGGTCTTATCCAAAAATGCCCCCCTTAACAAGGTCCACAGTTAAATAAAATGTATGTGAAAGGCCTAGTAAATATGGTTGTTACTTTTACATTACTTTAGGAAGTGCATCGCAGTGTGCTTGGGTAATTTCTCCCGCGTTAGTTTCTGGCATATCCCAGCCCTGCAACTGACTAGCTAAAAGTTGAGTTAACGCATGAATATGATCGGTACTATCATTTAACGCCATAATATACTCGTAGCGCTCGCCGCCGGCCTCCATAAAATACTCACGGTTTTCCACACCAATTTCTTCTATGGTTTCTAGACAGTCTGCAGAGAACCCGGGGCAGACTATTTGTACTGACTTTACGCCTTGCTCTGGTAATGCTTTTAATGTGTGATCCGTATAAGGTTTTAACCATTCTTCGCGACCAAAACGAGATTGAAACGTTGTCATATAGCCATCCTTAGTTAAAGCCAGACGCTCCGCTAACAAGCGCGATGTTTTATGACATTCACAATGATACGGATCACCATTTTTTAAATAGCGAAATGGAATACCGTGATAAGACATTAATAGTTTATCTGCACGGCCATGCTTCTCCCAGTGACCTTCAATACTCTTCGCTAATGCTTCAATATAGGGTGGATAGTCATGGTAGTGACTAATGAATCGAAAATCCGGCAACCAACGACGACGCGTAAAATCTCCCGCTATGGCATCAAACGTTGAGGCAGTAGTTGCTGCTGAATATTGGGGATACAGCGGCAAGACAAGTAAACGTCGCACTCCCTGTTGTTGCATCCCATGAATAGCACCAGAAACTGACGGTTCACCGTAACGCATTGCAAAGGCGACCACGACATTATCGCCATACCGTTTGTTTAGTGATTGCGAAAGCGCATCACATTGGGCCTGGGTATGTGTCATAAGCGGTGAGCCCTCATCCGTCCAAACTGTTTTATACGCAGCTGCCGAACGTCGGGGTCTAATACGTAAAATAACCCCATGCAAAATACAACGCCATAGCAAGCGTGGCACTTCTACCACCCGTGGATCGGCTAAAAACTGCCCAAGGTATTTTCGCAAGGCTTTGCTGGTAGGCGCTTGGGGTGTACCTAAATTAGTAACCAGCACGCCCACTTTTGGCTGTTCGCTATGGGAAAAGTTTGTTTGACCTATGTATTTCATTTGTTATGACTCGTGTAAGGCTATCTTTTTCAATTCTTTTAACTCGACTCTTTGCGCTAATCTATCGCAAAACTAAAGTGTAAAGTGGAAAGTGTTATTATTCAGTTGTATGAGTGCTTTGTGAGAATAGAGATGCTCCCATTAACAATACAGAAATACACACAAACATGCAGTTTGTGCTTGTATAAATGAACGATTGTTTGCGATTAACCGAAGCATGAGTAGAAAAAACCATTCACGCAAAGATCATTAAATGATTGTACGCAAATCGGAAAAATTATTCATACTATGTACAACAGAATTTTACGTCCCCAGCCATGTTGAATCCATCAATGTGGTGGATAATCTATCGGAAGCTCAGAAAACCGATATAAAAGACGGTTTTATCGACTTTCATCTCGTCGATATAGACGCGAGTCCTGATTAACAGAATCTTCGACGTGTGGAATTTATATGAACTATAAGCGTATAGAAGCTTTTTTTTGGGTTGCTAAGCTAAGGAGTTTTAGTAAGGCTGCAGAACAGCAATTCACCACCCAGCCTGCTATTTCATCACGAATAGCTAATCTGGAGAAAGAACTTGATGTAAGGCTATTCGAACGCGATGGAAACTCCCGGGTCATGCTCACGCCAAAGGGGCACGAACTACTCCCCTACGCAGAGAAATTGGTCTATTTCACTAAAGAGTTTACCAATATTGCAAATAATGCTGCGGCGTATTCCGGCCTATTACGACTCGGTGTGTCAGAGACGGTTGCCCATTCGTGGTTGTCAACGTTCTTAAAACGATTTCAGGAAGATGTACCGGGTGTGACAACTGAGCTTACCGTCGATGTTTCAGTTAACCTCACTAAGCTCTTACTCGACAGTTCAATTGATATTGCCTTTCTCTTAGGCCCACTGCCGAATCCAACGATCGTTAACCATCATCTCGCGACGGTTCCTCTAGTTTGGGTTGCTAGCCCGGAATTAAAGGTACCTAACAAAGGTGTCGCCGTCGCCTCACTCGCCGAATGGCCAATCTTGACGTATGCACGTAATACCATCCCATACAATGAAATTACCCGGGAGTTTGCAAAATCATCCGAAAGACCAGCGCGCATCTTTGCATCAACATCTTTAGCGGTTTGTCATCGACTGGTACTGGATGGAGTGGGTATTGCTGCACTTCCATATGCGGTTATAGAAGATGATGTGAAGCGAGGTCAACTTAATATTATTAATGCCGACTGGCGTCCGTCGGACCTGACATTTACCGCATCCTACCCTATGACTCCCCATAAACCTGAACTATTACCGATGATCGAGCTCGCAAAGACTATTATGACCCAACCAAAATAGGCAAATAACCAGCCTTTCCATAAATTTTATTTATAGAAATTCAAAAATAATCATAATTTGTATTTATAGAATGGATTGTATATGGTACTCCGACATAAGCAAAATTTCCCATTATGATTAGGCATTCACCAAATTATCGAGTAAATATTTGAACACTCTTAGTGAAGTACGAGCGCAGATTCGCAGCAATCAATATCAAGCCAATACCAGTGGCTTGATGCCCGATTTAGTGCAAGGAAATGTCGTCGTGTTGCCGCAACTGTACGCCAACGAGTTTATCGATTATTGCAATAAGAACCCAAAACCTTGCCCAATTATCGGTGTGTCCGCCGTCGGTAATCCAGCCCTGTCTGAACTAGGCCAAAATATCGACATCCGTCGCGATGTACCTCAATACAATATTTACCGGGACGGAGTTTTCAAATCGGTTACTAACAATATCGATGACTATTGGCATGATGATTCAGTAGCTATCGTGCTCGGTTGCTCTTTTTCGTTTGAAAACGCATTGATTGAACAGGGCCTAAGCGTTAGAAATATCACGTTGAATACCAATGTATCAATGTATGATACTAACATTCAGACTAGCGCTACTGAGCACTTTAGCTGCAACATGGTTGTTACTATGCGTCCGTTCAAACAACAAGACATTGAGCGAGTTATACAAATAACCGGTCAATTTCCCAAGGCACACGGCTCGCCAATTCATATTGGATCTCCCCACGATATTGGAATCAAAGACTTGCAAAACCCCGAGTATGGAACGGCTGTGCCATTAGAAGAAGATGATGTATTTGTCTATTGGGCCTGTGGAGTAACAACACAACAAGCGGTGACCAGCGCGCAATTACCTTTGGTTGTGACCCACGCCCCGGGGAAAATGTTAATTAGCGATTACACCTACCCACAACTAAGTCAGCCTACTGCAGGAACTACAGCGAATCAGTACTGGAAAGAAACATCAGTAACTGCATAAAAATCAATTTATCAACTTTATACAAAACCACAAAGATACGAAGAGGAATCTATGAAGCACTCTACACTCATGGCAGCCATAATCGGCTTATCACTTTCTAGCCCAACATTTGCCGATAAATGGGACATGCCAACGCCGTACGGCGATGCCAACCATCCGACCCAAGTCGCTCGATTATTTGCTGAAGAGGTATCTGCCAATGCAGGTGACGCATTATCTATAAAAGTTCATTCTGGTGGGTCTTTAATTAAGCACCCCGAAATTCATCGCGCAGTAAAGTCGCGTCAAGTACAGATCGGTGAAGTCTTTATCGGCCGACTCGGAAATGATAATCCAATTTTCAAGCTAGACAACATTCCCTTTCTCGCCACGGATTTTGATGCAGCGATGAAGCTATATAAAGCATCTAAACCTGAAATAGAGAAGCAATTAGAAGAAGACGGTCTCAAATTACTTTACACCGTGCCATGGCCCGCTCAGGATTTATACTCTAATAAACCAGTTAATAGCCTGGCCGATATTAAAGGTTTGAAGATGCGCGCTTATAGCCCAACCACATCCCGCCTAGCGGACCTAATGGGCACCACACCGGTTAACGTGCCGTTCAGTGATGTAGCCCAGGCGTTCACTACCAGCGTTATCGATGCGATGGTCACCTCACCAAGCACGGGTGTAAATAATCAGAGCTGGGATTACATTTCCCACTTCACTACGGTGAGCGCATGGATACCAAAGAACATGGTATTCGTTAACAAAAAAATCTTCGATAAATTAGATGCTGATACTCAAAACATTGTAATGGCCGCCGCAGCTAATGCAGAAAAGGCTGGTTGGGAATTAGGTCGTAAAAATGGTGTGGAGCATACTAATGTTCTTCGTGATAAAGGCATGACAGTAAGCGCTCCATCAGACACATTGCAATCTGAGTTACGTGCAATCGGCAAAACCATGGTTAAAGAATGGCTCGACGAATCTGGTGAAACTGGTACAGCAATAATTGCCAACTTTAACCAATAGTCGAAAAATGGGGTATGATAACCCTGATCAAAAAAACGCGTCATTACGACGCGTTTTTTTTTCTTAGTTTTTCTAGCGTTGAATAATCCGCTTTACTCTTTAGTCATCACCGGTTAGCTATATGACTGCTATCAGAAATATGTTCTACCTTACCTCGGCATGGGGTTCCGGTATGTGTCTTATATTAATGACATTATTGATACTCGCGCAAATTGTTGCGCGATTTATGGGGGTAGTCATCCCCTCTTCTGAAGATTTTGCCGGGTGGTTATTATCGGCCACTTTATTTTTTGGGTTAGCCTACACATTTAATGCTGGCGGTCATATTCGTGTCACCATCATGTTAATGCGATTACCGAAAGGAGTACGGAAGGTCTTCGAGTCAATAAACATGATGATTGGAATATTAATTGTTGCATTTCTAGCCTATTACACTGTATTTACTGTTTACGAATCATACGATTATGGCGACGTAACTGATACCTATCTGGTTGTGCCTCTATGGGCAGTGCAGTTACCAATGGCAATAGGATCTGTGTGTTTATTCATTGCATTCGTCGATTCATCAATACAAATGCTACTAGGGAAGACACCCGGTTATATTCAAAACGAAGATGAACTGGCCAGCGAGGAATAGCAAATGGACATGTCAGTTATCAGCGCAATTCTCGCCATTTCAATGCTGTTAATGCTGGTTAGCGGCATATGGATCTCACTAACGCTTACGGGCTTAGCCATTCTCGGGTTGATTTTAATCGAAAACTCCAGCATTGGCTTATTGCTTGGCACCTCTTCTTGGAGCGCAACAACCTCCTGGTCGTTAACCGCTCTGCCGTTGTTCATCTGGATGGGGGAAATTCTATTTCGCACACGTCTATCAGAGGATTTATTCCAAGGACTAGCGCCAATTTTGTCTAAACTTCCAGGCAAACTACTGCATGTAAATATACTAAGCTGCGGGATATTTGCAGCCGTCTCGGGCTCCTCAGCAGCCACTGCGGCCACCATAGGGCGGATGACGCTACCTGAGCTTTCTCGACGAGGCTATGATGACTCCATGTCCATAGGCACATTGGCCGGCTCAGGCACGTTGGGCCTGCTGATCCCTCCGTCCATTATTCTCATTGTGTATGGTGTCGCCGCCGAAATCAGTATTGCCCGTTTATTTCTTGCTGGGGCATTGCCGGGTGCAATGCTAGTTGGCTTGTTCATGCTGTACACCATGGGCTGGTCATTACTTAAAGATAAAGGCGCTGCTGATCAGAACAGTGAATTCTATAGCTTTGCAGATAAACTAATCGCGCTTAAAAAATTGTTGCCTATTGTGGCTTTAATTGGCGGCGTATTGGGATCGATTTACCAAGGTATAGCAACACCCACCGAGGCCGCCGCATTTGGCGTTTCTGGCGCATTATTGTTATCGCTTCTTACCGGAAGCTTTAGCATAACTAGTTTTAAGCAAAGCATACTCGGCGCTGTAAAAAGCTCCTGCATGCTCGGTCTGATTCTCATCGGTGCACACTTTCTCACCCTCGCCATGGGCTTTGTTGGCATTCCGAATGCATTAGCAGAGTGGATAGCCACTCAGGGACTATCCTCTATCGCACTCATTTTGTACCTAACAATATTTTTTGTGGTACTCGGTTGCTTTCTCGATGGAATTTCCATTGTATTACTGACAACTTCTATTGTCTTACCGATGGTCGCGCAAGCCAATATAGATCTTATCTGGTTTGGCATATTTCTTGTTCTTGTCGTCGAAATGTCACAAATAACTCCACCCGTTGGATTTAATTTGTTCGTTATTCAGTCGCTTACAGGAAAGGATATTCTTTACATAGCCAAGGCAGCTTTACCGTTTTTTCTAATGATTGCCGTTGCAATTGTTTTAATTACGGCGTTTCCACAAATTGCTCTGTATCTACCGAAACTAATGACCACCGGTTAGCCACTGAAGTATTTTTATATGCGCAGCAACTGACCATAACCCTCCACTGGATCGGTGAAACCTGAAAGGCGCAGACAATCCCAGGCAAGCGCCTGGTTACTCGCGACTACTGGTTTGCCCAGCGTTGATTCCAACTTCTGTATTATTGACGAGGTTCGCAGTGCTGTACAAGAAACAAACAAAGCGTCGATATCTGCTTCTTTAAGTTGAGCTCCAGCTTCCAAAATAGCATTAGGTGGTATACGACAAATTTGTGGATCACCCGCTTGATTAAAACTACCTTTAACAACTATTTCCATGCCCTGCTCCCTAATGTAGTTTTCAACTACACGGTTCACCGAATCTACATAAGGTGTGATAAGACCAATACGCCTGCAGTCCAGTGCTCGCAAACCTTTAAGCCCTGCACTAATCGGATCGGTACAGGGAACACCAGGACGTGCCTTTTGAATTAGCTCAGCAACCTTAGCGGCACCAATCGTCATTGCTCCAGAAGTACAGCCAAACGCAATCACATCCAACCTACCGTCTGGCATAAGGCCATGTGTGGTTGAGGCTATATCCTCTGCCATTCCTCCCAACGTATCGATGCTTACCACTTTTGGCATGGGAATACGATTAACATGCATCCCTACACCATCAATTGGTAAAAATCGGCGCAGCTCTGGTTCTATTACGCTATCACTTGCTAATGCAATAAGACCTATGGAGGCTCGAGGTGCGGGACCATCATCCAATTCACATTGCAGTGTTTTCCAATCAGTGGTTTGATCTGCGTTTTGATCGGACTGTAACCTTTGATGCAATTCAGTCGTATTGCTAAATTCGCTTTTAATCATTTTTAAGTCCTCTATATAAGTTACTCGAGACTTGATGAAGGAAATGTCAATTTATTAATGACTAATAGTAATATGGATTACAAATTGGCGTTTTATTATTTCCATTGTAAATTAGCTTTATTCAGAAATCATATATGCGCATTCTGCGAAACCACTAATTACAAAACGTATACCGAGGAACGGATACTTACAATTGGAGTATTCATTTGTCATTTTGGTACGCTAAATTGTCGATTTATGTACGGGAAGTGTCGAAATAAATCAATCACACGTAATCGTTTATTGCTAGATTCAGTATCAACGCAATCGTGGAAATAAACTATGAAAACAGTACTGAGTCAGGCTGAATATGCCGAAATCAGCAAAGGTTTTGACCCTGACCCATTCAACTCCTGGTCAATCAATACTCGTTGTTATCAAGACCCGGCATACTTGAAGCTTGATCAGGAGCAAATCTTCCATCGCTCTTGGCAATTTTTATGCCATGAGTCAAAACTCGCAGAAGCCGGTAGTTTTGTTACCTCAAGTATCCAAGGGCAAAGTATTTTTGCGACTCGGGATCATAATGGGGAACTTCGTGCTTTTTACAATGTGTGCAAGCACCGTGGGCACGAACTATTATCAGGGGAAGGTAGAAAGAAGCTAATCGTATGCCCCTACCATGCATGGTGCTACAACTTAGATGGCTCTCTAAAAGCCGCTCGGCGCTCAGAGGTACTAAAGAACTTTGATAAATCCACTATAAACCTTGAACCGATACGGATAGAAATTTTTTGTCACATGGTGTTTGTCAATCTGGATATGGATACGGCCCCACTAGCTACTCAATCGGGCAATCTTGCTAACGAAATTATGAGTTACGCACCAGACCTACCGAAGTTAAAGCATGCTCATAGGTTAACGTACAACATTAAGGCAAACTGGAAATCAATTGTTGATAATTTTCTGGAATGTTATCACTGCCCGGTGGCACATCGAGACTTTTGCACCCTAGTAGATATGGAAACATATAGAGTCAAAACACACGGTATCTATTCAAGCCATATAGCCAAGGCAGGAACCACTAATAACAATGCTTACGATGTTGGAAATGCGACAGTAACAGATCATGCGGTATGGTATCTTTGGCCCAACACCACACTTATGCGTTACCCCGGTAGAGGGAATTTCATGGTCTGGCGTTTTGTTCCTACCGGGCCCGAAACAACATATGAAGAATTTGATTTCTTTTTCGAAACCGATACCCCGAATGATGACGAGATAGAAGCTATAAAGTTCATTGATGATGTATTACAACCAGAAGACATCGGATTAGTGGAGAGTGTGCAACGAGGTATGCAAACACCTGCATTTAATCGGGGTCGGTATCTTGTGGATCCTGAGGAAAGTGGGCTTAGTGAGCATGCGGTTCATCATTTTCACGGTTTAGTTTTAGAAGCATATCGAGGGGCGTGTAAAACATGAGTGCCGTTAAAAACAACTATTTAGAAAATAAGGTTGCCGTTGTTACCGGCGGGTGTGGCGGCATTGGAAACGCTATATGTGAGCGTTTCCTGCGCGAAGGAGCAATAGTATATGCAGCAGATATTGCTGAAACAGCTCCACGAGGACCTCTTTTTCAGAAGCACGATGTCACTAGCGAGGAAAGTGCAATAGCACTTATGAACCGTGTACATAGTGAGCAAGGAAAATTAGACATACTTGTTAATGCTGCAGGGATTGAAATAGAGCATACTATTGAAGAAACAACACTTGCAGCTTGGAACCGAATTTTTGCGATAAATGTTACTGGTACGTTCCTAACCTCTAAGCATTGCCTACCGCTTATGCGTGACGCAGGTGCTGGCTCCATTATCAACTTCGGATCTTACGACGGATTCATAGCCGATCCCCAACTCGCTGCTTATTGCGCAACGAAAGGTGCAGTGCATGCACTTACGCGAGCAATGGCCTGCGACCACGGGCCGGAAAACATTCGTGTAAATGCTATTTGCCCCGGTTATATTGAGACCCCCATGTTGCAAAGTTTCTTTGGTTCTTCGGGAGATATTGAAACGTTGAAACAAGAAGTGCGTAATGTTCATCCAACTCGAAGATTCGGCACACCCGAAGATGCCGCAAATCTTGTTAACTGGCTCGCGGGTGATGAAGCACGTTATGCATCTGGACAACTTTGGGTTCTGGACGGCGGCCTTAGTGCTCAAGTTCAGCAGATGCGACTTTAATTTTTTGTATAGCTAACGAAGGTGAAAATGAAATGAGCAAACCCGTTATAATTACATGCGCTGCAACCGGTGGCATTCACACCCCGACGATGTCACCCCATCTACCAATTACACCAGAAGAAATTGCTGAAGCGGCTATTGGCGCTGCTGAAGCCGGTGCTTCAATTATTCACCTACACGCACGTCGCCCAGAAAACGGACGACCGGATTATCGACCAGAAACATTTATGCAGTTTCTGCCCGTTATAAAGGAACGTTGTAACGCTGTAATCAATGTTTCAACTGGTGGCGGACTCGGTATGAGCATCGATGAGAGACTGGCCGCAGCACTTCATGCCAGCCCAGAAATGGCATCACTAAACATGGGTTCCTTGAACTTTGGTCTTTTTCCGTTAGTCGAAAAATACAGCGACTGGAAGTACGATTGGGAAAAAGAGTTTTTAGAAATGACACGAGACTTCATTTTTCCAAACACTTTTAAAACTATCGAGTATGCGCTACGCAATCTTGGCGATGAACACGGCACCCGTTTTGAGTTTGAGTGTTATGACTTAGGGCACTTGTATAACCTAGCCCATTTTGTCGACAGAGGATTAATTAAGCCACCCTTCTTTGTGCAATTAATTTTTGGCATTCTCGGCGGCGCAGGCGCTGATATAGACAATTTGACACATATGCACAGTACCGCACAAAAATTGTTCGGCGATAGCTTTGAATGGTCGGTTCTAGCTGCCGGTCGTCATCAAATGCCGTTCGGAACGACCGCTGCTGCACTAGGCGGTAATTTACGTGTCGGACTCGAAGATAGCCTCTACATCGGAAAAGGAGAACTGGCGACAAGTAACGCTCAACAAGTAACCAAAATACGCAATATAATCGAATCACTCGGATTTGATGTCGCAACCCCCGATCAAACCCGCGAACGCCTAGCATTAAAAGGTTCCGCTAACGTTAACTTTTAAACTTAGAAAACATGCAAAAAAAGCTACTAATTAATGGTGAATTAATCACCGGTGACGGACCTAAGATTCCGGTCATCAATCCTGCAACGGAGCAGGTGTTAACCACTATTAATGCGGCATCCAACGAACAAGTGGACGAAGCTGCTCGTTCTTCGCAATCTGCCTTTGCCAGTTGGTCGCGAACAACACCTGCCGATCGATCCGCTTATTTATTAGAAATTGCAGATGCAATGGAAAATACATCGGATGAATTAGCAGAACTTGAAAGCATAGACTGTGGTAAACCACTAGCAAGTGCAAAAGCGGACGAAATGCCTTTAACTATTGATGTATTTCGGTTTATGGCGGGCGCCGCGCGAACAATGACCGGCTCAGCAACAAATGAGTATGTTGAAGGACATACTTCAATGGTCCGTCGCGACCCACTTGGGCCAGTTGCCGCTATCGCTCCATGGAATTATCCACTAATGATGGCGGCATGGAAATTAGCAGCGCCACTTGCTGCAGGTTGCACTGTTACCCTCAAGCCTTCTGAATTAACACCGCTTTCAACCTTGCGTTTTGCAGAAATCGTCAACCAAATAATCCCACAAGGCGTAATAAATGTGGTTCACGGTATTGGCGCTAATATTGGCGAGCATCTAATTAACAATCCGAAAGTAGAGGCTATTTCGGTGACCGGTTCTCCCGCAACCGGCATGACTGCAATGCGCGCAGCATCAAAAAAAATTAAACACGTTCAGCTGGAACTTGGAGGAAAGGCACCTGTAATCGTTTTTGCCGACGCGGATATTGAGGCGTTAGTCGAAACTATACGGGGCGGCTCTTACTTCAACGCCGGCCAAGACTGCGCGCAACCCTGTAGAATTATGGTTGCGGATTCAATATACGATAGAGTTGTTGCAGATATAGCGGCTGCAGTTAAAACGATTAAAGTCGGCACTCAAACCGAGATGGATGTGGAAATGGGTCCCCTTATTTCGAGTCGGCAAAGAGAAAGTGTATCGTATATGGTCGATCGGGCTGCTGCCTGTGCCGAAATTGTAACTGGTGGACGCGGCTTACAACGTCAAGGATATTTCTACGAGCCAACGGTTGTGGCCAATGTGGATAACGATGCGGAAATAGCATGTCAGGAAGTATTTGGGCCGGTGGTATCAATATCTCGGTTTTCCGATACTGAAGATGCCATTCGCTGGGCTAATGCAAGTGAGTACGGCTTAGCCTCTTCAATTTGGACCCGCAATGTCGGACGAGCCATGGCCGTATCGAGTCAGTTACGTTATGGATTTACCTGGGTTAACACCCATGGAGTTAGTACGCCCGAGATGCCCTGGGCTGCAATGAAGGGCTCGGGTACCGGTTGCGATATGTCGGTATATAGTCTGCACGCTTACACATCTATTCGTCACGTCATGATTGCGCACAATGTCTAAACTCAACACTCAACGATTGGAAGGAAAAGCGGCGTTGATTACCGGAGGTCGGCAAGGTATTGGTCGAGCTATCGTTGATCGGTTTGTCGCCGAGGGGGCATCGGTAATGACCTGTGGACGTGGCGCAAGACCCATAGATTTACCTGCAAACATTGAGTGGCAAACCACCGACGTATCCAATCTACAAAATATACAAGCCTTAAAGCTATCGTTCGAAGAAAAGCTTGGAACAATGTCTATTCTGGTTAACAACGCCGGTGTGCAGATCGAAAAGACCATTATTGAAACCACAGATGACGATTGGAATGCACTTATGGGAGTGAATGCGAAAGGAGTCTTTCTTGCATGTCGCGAACTTATTCCAGCTATGTTGCATGGTGGATCAATTATTAATATTGGCTCTATTTCAGCAAACACCGCCGACCCGGGTTTGGCGTTATACAACGCATCGAAAGCATTTGTTCATGGTCTTACTCGGTCTATTGCCGTAGATCATGGCCCTGCCATACGATGTAATGCAATTTCACCGGGATGGATAATGACCGATATGGCTGATGCGGCGTTCGCAGTGGCCAATAGGCCCGAGAATGCAAAGGCAGATGCATTAACTCGGCATCCAGCCGGTCGTTTCGGACGCCCTGAAGACATCGCATCCCTTGCGACGTGGTTGGCCTCGGACGAGGCAAGTTTTGCTACAGGTCAATGTTACACGCTAGATGGTGGTATGACTTCAGCATCGCCGCTAAATCCACGTCTATTTTAATCTTAATGAAATCCGCAACTATGGGTTACATCAAAATCGCTACCATGCTTTAAAGCACAAAATCATTACGCTGAGCTGTACGGTTTAAAAAACTAGCTCAAGAGAATTGAACGAGTCGTTCAGCAACCGGTAAATCACCAAGCGAGCGACCGTAAAAGAGTTTCAAGAACGCTGCAGAACCGGTTTTATTTGGCTCCGTTTCAAACGATAGAACGGCCATTACCCGTCGACTACCGGGATCAACCGGCGCTGCACGATGTAAATTGAAGCGGCCCTTAAACAACGTTAAGGTTCCTGGCGCTATATTGGGAACCTGTACTCGCTGCCGATCGCCATTGAACACCTTTGAGATACCATCAAAATCATCGATTCCGTATGAGCTTCGTAGGTCCGTAACGTATTCGAAGTTTCCACCAGAACTAGGCTCCTCCAGCATAATAGTGACAATGAAATCGGCACCATCAAAGTGCCAATCCTGAAGCTCACCTTCTTCGGCCACAGTCACCACACAGCTGGATAGCGGACACGCTGAGGGGAAAATGACTTTCCCGATAACGCTACCAATAAATTCTGCCAATTGTGGCCAACCATGAATGACTCTCAACGGATTTGAAGCGGGTAGCAAATCACGAGCCAGAAAACGAATTTTGGTCAGCGATTTATGATGTCTTGGATGATCCACAGGTAACGAGTCTGGTGAAACAGCTAGAGTTTGATCGTCAACATCATCATAGGAAAATTCGTGATCGACCTGATGCGCCTGATCTAACTGGTCAAGGCTTTCTTTCAACGCTAACTGTACCGCCCTACTATCTATAAAATCAGGAAGTAAGCAAGATCCGGATTCCGCTAGTTGTTCCCGACACGAAACAATCAGTGCATTCCCAATGGTGCTAGTTAGTTTATCAAGTGGATAATCTACTAGGTTTATTGCATTTTCAGGTCGCATATCAGCTCCAAATAACTAATCGATTTAACTAGTAACATAAAAAAGCTAAATTCGAATTTAGGAATCAGGTGGAAAAAGAATCTGAGGTTGGCCGAAAAACCAGACCTGCACGAGCAAAGTGTCCTTTTTCCGCAACGGATCTAGCATGATCTGTTAGGTTTTTATCTAAGAAAAAGCCAATACGTTCCAGCTTCGCCTCCCAATACCCTTGCGGCTGACAATTAACATGATGCCAACCCGGTTGATCAGGCCCCGCATAAGTCATAAATACGAAGCGTGTTGCAGTAGAGAATGTTGCGAGAAAATTATCACAAAACTTTTCTTCAACATGCTCAACAAATTCACTACTCCAAACCAGTTCACAGGCTTGCTGCGGTAACCAAGGACCATTCGTGAAGTCATGCAGCACATGCTGTTCTGGAATCTTACTATCCTGCTGGGCACGCCGACTACCATCCACACCGACCACGTCACAACCATGTGTTTTAAAAAAACGCGCAGCATGACCTTCGCCACACCCAACATCCAACACCGAGCGTATATTAAGTACACTCATTGCCCATAGCCACAACTCGGGATGCCATGTCTCAGGATCACTATTCTCGATATCCAATCCAGACGGAGCGGGTTCACTCCGACTCATAATATAGCCACCCAGGTGGCCTTCACTAACGTTAAAATTATTGGCGTGCCGTTCGTCCATTGCAACTCCGATATCAGCAAAAACGTGAATAAATAATGATAGGAATGATAACATCCTACCTTAATAAATTTGGCCTCCGACAATTGAACAACAACTCTTACAAAAACAACCGTGAATAACCACTACTGGAATGGTTTATTAGTGGGTGATGCATTCACTCCAACGCATAAAAATCGCTATGTTGCTTTTGATATTGATCAAGGTGGTTTGAACAATATCCGCATGGTTTTCGAGTATGCTGTCGTAATAGCAGCAATCACGCGGCGAACTCTGGTATTGCCTCCTGCCCGGCCCTGGTACCTTATAAATCAGGCCATGATGGGAAAGGCTGAAGGCACCACCGACCTCGGCGATGTATTCGAATTATCGGCTATTGGAAAAGCCATTCCGTACATCACTACGAAGGAATTTTGCCAACGAGCTGCGCATCATCTCAGAATCCCTAACCAGTTTCTAAATCAGGAACATGGTATCTTTGAGGGTGATACTCATCTACAAGACTGGCGACGTTGGTTACTGCAAAACTCCGAAGCCATAGACTGGAATTCGTATGAATCGTTGCTTTGTCATCCATCAATAAAACGCGCCAGTAATGGGCCCCATATGTCCGACCAGTACGTTGATAATCGTCAACTAAAAGAGTTAACACCACGACAGCTCGCGTCGCCTATCATCTATCTTCCTAGCGATAATAACTATCGAAGTCTCGGACCTGTCGCAACTATGCTGGCGGCTGAGAACGAGCATCTACCGCGGCTTTGCCGTCGCTTATTGAAGCATCATGTACACTATCGTAATGAGGTGTTCTCATGGGCCGAAAAGATTTGTCATTGGCATCAAATTGACAACTTTAATGCGATTCACATTAGACGCAACGACTTTCAATATAAACAAACGCGACTCGATATTGACAGGATTCATTCCAATATACATTCGTTGATTGACACAGACAAACCACTGTATGTTGCTACCGACGAATCGGATCCAGATTTTTCCCAACAGCTCACCCGTATTTTTAAAGTGCCTCGTGTTTATACGATTAATGATTGGATTTCCCGTGCAGGACAGGATTTCCCCTATGTATGGCAGGGTTTGGTTGAACAAGCTATCTGTGCACGGGCCAGGCGATTTATTGGAACGGATCTTTCAACTTTTTCGGCCTATATCAATCGATTACGCGGCTATATGCAAGTTGTAGACCAGAACTGTTACTATCACACCATAGATTACAACGATGGAATGCCTGCGGAAGCACCCTTTCAGGGACGCGAGTACTTGAGAGAAAACCCTCTGTTTTGGCAAGATTGCTAAATATTGGGCAGCGATCCTTAATTGATATAAAAAACTGAATTTACCATGCCTACACCATTTGACTCTTTTTATACGGTAATCTGCACCGACCTGTCTCCCTATATCAACTGGCAATGTGAATTGCTGGAGTACTCCTGGAGTAGAGTTAATCAACCAGGAAATATAGTGCGCCTGGTTGCCTGCGAAGAAACTGAAGAATTACCGCAACATCGTTTTATGGAAGCTGTGCGCTGTCAACCTACCAGCCATCACCCTGAATCCGGAGATTATTATCCTCCTTATAATCGTCTGTTCTCACTGCAGGAATGGCTACAAAATAAAGATATCAATGGCAGCATACTGATAATCGATGCGGATGTGGTATTTCAAAAACCACTTAAAAAATTGGTTAATCCCGGCCTCCCCCTCGCACAACACTGGCTAGATTTTGGTTTTAGTGATGACTTTATAGGAAGTATACGAGCTAATAGTGATGTAGCTATCGATAAGCTTCGGCCCATCACCTGGCCTGCCGTTATTCATAGCGATGATTTGCGCAGGATGTTACCGCGCTGGATCGAACTAACGCTGAGAATACGTGAAGCGATTCACAGACAGGAAAGCGACATGTACGGCTTCGTTGTTGCAGCCGAAGAATTAAATATCGAATTCGAATTGGGCCTGCATACGGCTTTTATGCCGTGGCCAGATGAGCAGGTCGGTGAAAGTCCATTGATTCATTATTGTCAGAAAGTCTGGAGTAATAACGGACATGATTTATGGAATAAGTTTGACTATAACCCTTGGAATCGTGTCCCTAATGGACCGCAAGCACACCTCAGTTATTGTCGGGAACTACTTAAAATTATTGACCAATATGCCGTACTTAAAGAAAGCCGAGAGCGCCATAAAAAGGACACTATTTTTATTGCCATCGCATCTTATTGCGAACCTGAGCTGTGCGACACAATTCAGAGTTGTTTAGACAAAGCCCATCTACCAGAAAATCTGACATTTGGAATTTGTCATCAGTTTGATAACCGTGATCTGCTTACCTCAGAAAACTGTCTGGACCGGTATTCGGATGATTTACGGGTTCGCTATGTAGCCTACCCCTTTGAAGAATCTACCGGCGGTTGCTGGGCAAGAAACATCTCACAAACTCTGTACAACGACGAAACTTACACATTACAAATCGATGCCCACAGCAGGATGATTGATGGCTGGGATGTATTACTAATGGACATGATGGATAACCTGCCAGCAGACAAGCCGCTTATTACCGAGTTTCCACCGCTTTACCATTTTGACGACACAGGTGATACGGTCTTTCATCACATTGAGAAGCTAGATCAAGTTAACACTCATATTGCCAAAGAATGGTCTACAGACGGTTGGATGCACCATCCGCAAAAGCTTGTGCCGGAAAATAGTGAGTTTCCACGACATACACGTTTTCTTTCGGGAGCGTTCGTATTTACATTAGGAGAGTGGAATAAAGAGGTGCAGCAGGATCCTGAGCACTTCTACACCGGTGAAGAATTTGCCCTGACTTTACGATCATTTACCAAAGGATATGAGTTATTCGATCCCAATCAGATTGCGCTATGGCATAGATTGCATCCCGCTCCCAATCGGAAATTTAAGGACGATAACACCGAAACCGCAACGTTACAGAGACATCAACAAGGAGTTAACCGACTTAATCTACTAATTGATGGCGACCCTAATGGCTTACTGGGTGAATTTGCTCTTGGGGATATAAAGACGCTTGAAGACTACAAAAACTTCTCCGGTATAGATTGCGTAAACCGTACCATTAGTATTGGCGCCCAAAAAGGTGTTCCACCAAGATTATTCTGGTCTCATTCCGAACAAACTAACGAAGAGTCACAACTCGACCCCATCCTCCTGGATGTTGTTATACATATCAAAGACCAACCTGAGCTGGACTTGCTGTGTTATGCAGACAATCCAGTTATTCAGCTGTTGTTTCAAGCCCTCGTTGATAAACATCAAAATCCAGACCAGGTAATTTATCTTGATCTTGGTGAAGCTGGTAGTAACCGACTAATGTTCAGACAATCGCAACTAATTGCCGTTGAAACCAGTCCACCGATGTCGAGCGAATTTATCGCCTCGATAATACCGGCCAAGGCTTCAGATCAACCTATTGCAGCAGCCCATCAGCCAGCACCCCAGCCCCCATTTCGCTTTGAAGATAACTGGAAAATCTGGATCTGGCATAACGTAAGCCGTGGTTGTTCTAAAGATGACCTAATCAAGGAACTAGTCACCCTCCATAACTTTCCCTATGAGGCCACTTGTAACGAATTAAATCATTGGCCTTCAGTATCATTGGAAGAAATTACGCTCCCCGAAAAGTATGCAGAAGCGAGCCCAAATCTTTTACCCTGCGGTGCCGCACATAAATTAGAGAATCCAAGTTTAGATATCTACACCATAGATGATTTTCTAACAGCGCAGGAGTGCAGGCAATTAATAGAATTTATGCAACCCCGATTTCAGGCTGCTGAAACAGTGATAGGTGATAAAACCCCTGAGGTCCGAACTAATACCACCTGTTTTTTTCAACTGGAAGGCAATCATTCTACTTTTTCTCAGAAAATTACAGCCCGCATTGCCCGACTCGTAGGGCTGAATGAATCCTATGCCGAGTCACTTCAAGGACACTGTTATATGCCGGGTCAGGAGTATAAGGCTCATACCGACTGGTTCGAACCCGGTACGGAAAGTTTCAGTGATCACGCGAACTACCACCAGGGTGGACAAAGAACCTGGAGTGCAATCCTTTATCTAAACGACGTCACTTGTGGTGGCAATACGGACTTCAGTGAAGTTGGTTTATCAGTAAAACCTAGCCTAGGTAAGCTTGTATTCTGGAATAATCTTTTACCCGATGGCCGACCTAACCCTGCAGCATTACACATTGGAACACCGGTAATAGAGGGCAAGAAGTTTATTTTGACACAGTGGTTCAGAACTTTTGGTAGCGGCCCAATGGTGTGTCAGCATCCGCAGGAAGCTATCCAAAGTTTTACACCATCCGGAATATGTAAAACCAAACTTGATGCTAAGGTTTTACAACCTATTGTTGACTACTTTCGAAATAATATAGAGCAAGAAAAGATTGACGAATTTGTAGAGGGTAACTTTATTGTTAATTCCGATGAGGATGTTGGCTCATTTTTATTACCACTGCCTGATACGCTGACAGAACCGTTAATAAATGAGATAAAAAGTATCTGTGCGTCTTGGTGCCGAGTAGAACTTGAACACACCGCTATTTACGGGATTCGTATTTATCGCCGCGGAACATTATTGCAAATGCATCGAGACAGACCGCATACCCATATTATCAGCGCGATCTTAAATGTGGAGCAGCGTGTTGATAAAGACTGGCCATTGGCCATTGAAGACCATCAGTGTCGTCTCCATCAAGAGAACTTAGAACCTGGAGAGCTATTGCTGTATGAAGGTGCGCGACTGCCTCACGGCAGACCATCTGCCTTGAATGGGGATTATTACGCAAATATTTTCATTCATTTCAAACCTAAACACTGGCAGTTGCCAGATTGGATTGATGAAGCACTTAACTAGCGGTAGCTTACTAGACAGTAAGAGGGGGAAATAGATCCACCCTCCTATTCTAACTCTGTCTACCATACTCATAGACAGAGCAATGCCCCGCCAGATATATCTTAACTTTAATTCAGTTAGGCCGGTGCAATTGGTGCCGATGTACTTGCAGGTCTAAATGCGTAACAGTTTTCAGCACCACCGGGAGTAATAATAAAGTTTGTTTCACCAGACCCTGAGCGCACCGTAATTGCAAGATTACCGCCACTAAGCTCGCCCTTTACCGAAAAAGCGGGGTAATCATTGTTCTCTGTTGAGAACGGGTCAAAACTGACAAAAGGAAACATCACCCCATTCCACGGGGAAAGCTTAAACCGGGTATTCTCTAGTCCAACCCTCACCGTACCGTCTGCAATACAAGCGGACACAATAATTTTTCCGAGCGAGCTGGTTTCAGGTCCACTCGGACTTGGAGCGACTGGTGAAGAAGTTGTTGGTGGTGCAATTGGTGCAGAGGTCGGACAGGGTGAACTCGGTGGGCATGTTGGTGAGATGGTGGTCATAGTAATTTGCCTCTACTGGTGGATGCGGAAGTAAAATGGAATTAGATATACATTTCATCTTATGATTCAAGGCGTATTACCCTGACCACTGAAATTGCCTAACGCGATCCCCGTAGTTTGAGCATGAGCCGGTAAAACAACCGATTCTACGACGGCTCTTGACCATTGATTTGGAATAACGGCTCCGCCAGCGATAACTCCACCGCCGGTAAGAATTTGTTTTAACTTATTTCGACGGTCTTCAGAATTAGAGCCATCGCTACGGTCTGCTGTTTGTTTCTTAGTCATAATGATTCTGGATTTTCTGAGTTAGTTTACATACACTATTCTGAGCGCGCTGAATTAAAGATCAATCGCAATTCACTGATGATAGTGACTTTAAAAAAGTATAACCCAAAAAATTAAATTTCACTATATCGATTTTATATTTTATGAAGGCTTTATTTCTCCCTACCCCCGATATAAATGCTGCGATGATGGCCAATCTGTTGGTACCGTGGTGCAATACACCTGTTCAGTCTTTTCAGAACATGGAGACAGGAATTAATCTAGCGACATTAATTGACGGTATGCATCAAGACATTTTCTTTGATGCGCAGAAAAAATGGTTTCAAATCGGCTCGGAAGATTTAAAAAATATAGGACAAACCCGACCAAACGGATGGCCAGAATCCACTTTCACTTCTATTTCGACGCGAGATCAATGGCTAATTTGCGATTCGCGCCTGTGTTTAACAGCACCATTTTGGCAAACCAATCTTAAACCAGACATATCAGTAATAGCCTATTCAGAGCCTTTGGCATGTGCAGTCTCACTTTCCCAAACTTGGCGTTTTCCAATCAGTGTAGGGCTTGCACTGTGGGAATATTACCTACTTAGCGCCTTGAAAAATTGTAAAAACCAAAAGGCAATCTTCCTTTCATTAAGTAAATTCCACCATGACCGAAGTCTGTTTAACCGCCTTTTTGCGGAACAGTTAGCAACATTCGGCTATGCCGAAGTTGATACCCTTGAGAAATTAGAATCAGTGTCGTCGAGCATATTATCTGCAATAGATGTTTCCAACATAGACACCACTGAGTTTCTAACAACCACCCAGGCCAAGATATTTAACGAATTGGAAGAACTGGACCTTGAGGCCGTTACTAATCGTTCTCTTTCACCTCAATCCCGAGATCTGTTGCGTCACTATGGTGATCTGCGAGCGGGTTATGAGAGGTTGAAAGTGCGCCATAATACTGTCCAACAAGAACTGTATAGTGCACGAGCAGGCCAGGCCAACCCAATTAACGAGGAGACACCGTTGAACGCAGCAACTAGTGAATTACAAAACTTATCTCAAGAAAGTAATCAATATGTAGAAGTATCAGTTCAGGTGCAGGATATGCAGCAACTGGAATTCGTTTGCTCCAAGAATGCAGACATATTGACTACACTGCAAGAAGTTCTACAAAACCCAACCGAATACACGGACAAGTTGTTGTTCTTAAACTACGGTCAAAATGGCACGCAAACTCTATACTTTCCAGGCTCTAGTTTGCTGGGTATTAATATTGTTGCCATGTAACTCAAAAATAACCTACTCCCTTATCCGTAACAATCTATGCAAACTATTTTTGTACAAATTGCGTCTTATCGAGATCAAGAACTACCACGGACTATCGCTAGCGCCCTAAGTCAGGCCAATTCTCCCGAACGAATTCGTTTTGGTATCTGCTGGCAGTATGACGAGGATACCTATACTGATCTTGACCCATATATTCGTGATGCTCGATTTCGCGTTAAGCAGACTCATTACGAAGACAGCAAGGGATGTTGTTGGGCACGCAACCAAACGAATCTTTTATATCAGGATGAGGACTTTACTCTTCAAATAGATGCACACACGAGATTTGCAAAAGGCTGGGACAGCCAATATATTGAAATGATTGCATCGTTATCCTCGGAAAAACCACTATTAAGCACTTATCCATCTCCATTTCTGAGGCTACACGGTGAAGACCAATTGCAGTTCCATGGGATTCAAAGACTTATTTTGAACAGAATGGCTAAAGATTTAACCTGCGTATTTACCAGCGAGGTTGTGGAAGACAAAAGTCAGCTGGCGTTAAGCAAGTTTATCGGTGCAGGACAGATTTTCACCTTAGGATCGTTTTGTCGAGAAGTCGAGTACGACCCATCGATGTATTTCTCTGGGGAAGAAATAAGTCTCTCTGCCCGAGCCTATACACATGGTTATGATTTTTTCTGTCCCAACCGGGATTTAGTTTGGCACCTCTATCAACATCACATGCCAACCCATTGGGCCGACCACAAAGAAAACCAACACGACGAAGCTGTAGTCCGTCTGCAAACATTGCTGACTGGGGATCACACAACGCTAGGCAAGCATGGTTTAGGCACCAAACGAACATTGAAACAATTTGAAGAATACGCAAACCTTGATTTTTCAGCACGCTTGAATTCTGTCGATGATACCGTCCATTTTCACCGCACCATACTAATCCATACGCAAAAAATACCCCGTCGGGATGATTACCATCTATGGATTTTCACCTTAAATAATGCTGCTGGTGAGGAAATCTATCGTCGTGACATTGTTGACCCAGCAATACTGCAAATGACCAACAACGAAATCACCGTAGACGAAGATTTAGAAGGTAAGCCAATCACCTATATGATATGGCCAAAAACATGGGCCAAGGGATTTATTGATAGACAGTATTTTGATCTATAGGACGATGCAAACCGGAGATCGATATCAATGAAAGGACGGAGACTGCCCGGTTAAAGCATAGTGTAACCACCCAACCTAAAGTCAGCTTCATAAATTTCATTTACGAGTTTCACTATTCGCCTATGAAAATAAGCTGGGTACTTTGCTTCTGCCGAGTTTCGTATATTAGGTATTTCTAACTCAAACTGGGACAAATATTTATTTAGATCGGGATTTATTGTTTCAAAATTTATGAATTGATCCACGCCAATTGATCCATCAGTCTTACATACATAGTCAATTTGGGGTCGAATATGGATCAGAAAATTAGCAAATTTTCGATTAGCTTTTAAAATATAATGATCCCAATTGAGAGTAATGTCCGTGGGAATAGCATCGATTAAATCATCGAATGATTTAAAGAACACTCCTCCGACATTTCGACCGGCTTGTAACAAAGTCCATCGCCAATAAAATTCCGAGATGAGACGTTCGTAAGGATTACGCAGTATGGTAAATGATTGATAACCGGCAAGATTATCTTGGCTAAATTTTGTCAACTCAGAAAATGTTAAATGCTGAAACTCGTACCATCGATTTTCACAAAACTCGGGTGCCTTTTTTGAACTCGACCACATTTGGACATTTTGTCTTTTTGAAAAACTTCTTTCAATAAAGGTACCCGCTGTTTTCGGTATGTGGATATGAATTAGCTTGGACTGACTAAAGACTGGCAATAAACTTAGCTCCTTGATCTAGGCAATAGTGCAGATTAATTAGTACGAGAACCTCGAAACCTAAATACAAGTTCTGCGTTACACTATAAATTTAATTTATAATGATATACATATGATAGCATTCATCCAGTTATTCGGGGAACGATGTTCCGGCACCAACTTTGTTTCAAGTCTCGTTACAAAGAACTTTAAGCATGTTGAACTAACTACCGACTTTGGAGGTAAGCACTGGTTTCTGAAGGATCACTTCCCGCGCTGTAGACCCAATGTGTCTACCGATACAGAATGTATCCGTTCTCTCAGTCACAACAATTCCGATACGCTATTTCTTTGTATATTTCGCAATCCGTTCGATTGGTTACGTTCTATTCACGCTAGGCCATATCATGCATCGAATCATGCAGATATTCCAATAACACAGTTCATTCGAAAGCCGTGGTTAAGTTTTGAACGATATCCGGCCAACAGATATTGGCCGTTACGTGAGGATAATTTTTGGTTCATCGAAGAGGCTATAAACCTTCTTAAGCTGCGTTCGATGA
This sequence comes from uncultured Gammaproteobacteria bacterium, assembly GCA_905478855.1. Taxonomy (GTDB): domain Bacteria; phylum Pseudomonadota; class Gammaproteobacteria; order Arenicellales; family CAJQKF01; genus CAJQKF01. The sequence goes on along the minus strand of CAJQKF010000136.1, from coordinate 9,053 downwards.
AAATCCAACATCTATTGAATCTACAATACCGAGTAGAAAACTGCCGCTTCATTCGCTATGAATCACTTTTAGAAGATAATGGGTATTTGGCAAGTATTGCAAGTGATTTCCAAATAAAACTCAAACATTCAGACATAATAGGCGAAGATCGTTATTTTGGTAGGGCACCTGGTACGAAATTCTCACTGACCGTGTACCCCGTGCTGCGGGAAGATGATATTGAATACATAATCCACGAACTGGACTGGGAACTAGAGCGCAAGATCGGTTATAGCCAATCTGATTTACGGCTATAATCTCAGGCTCGATATATTGAGAAATACTACTATTAACTCGACTTCATTATTTGAACTTGGACAGCAAGTCTCGGAAGACACACTGACATTATTGTCAGACACGAACGAGACCATACCACCTACAGGTTTTAATCTGGAGTTGGTTGAGGGGCCCATTCCAGAGCATAGAACCTACCAAGCTGAATCCTTTCACAAACTTTTCAGGGCACATACTAACGAACGTCGTGAAGCACTAGAGACTATATATGACGATCTAGGAAGACCGAAGAACTTACTGATAATGATGTTCTGTCGAAATTTCCTGCCTTTTTTTGAAAACTGGCTATTTTCTTGCGAAAAATACGGTATCAGCTTCCATAAAAATCTGATTGTATTCTGCCTTGATGGAGATGCGGCACGCCGTGCTGCGGAATTAGGTGTGAAGTATTATTTTTTTGACCCAGAGCACTACGCACCGGCAGGGAAATCAGAAAGCTTTGGAGACGAATGGTTTCGCAATACCATTTTATATAAAAATGCTGTCATTAGTGAGGCACTTACCTTAGGTGCTTCTGTGCTGTTCCAAGATACTGATTTAATCTGGTTTAAGGATCCATTTATGTATCTCGAAGAGTCTCAGGAGCACTATGACATACAAATCATGTACGACGGACCCAACCCAAATGGTAAGCCCATTTACGGCAATACAGGTTTCATATACCTTCAATCAAATGACATAACAAAAGCCCTGTTTGAAACTGCTCTACGAAATTCTGCAGCAATTCTAAAAGCAGGCCAACAACAGTTTATTTTCTTGAAAATTTTAAACTTCTTTCTTAGTCATAAACTAATTAGATTGCACGTTCTACCGGAACACATGTTCTTAAACGGACATCTATTCAGTTTACGTAACGGTGTGCTAGGTGCCGCTCGCAACTGGAAAGAAGAGGGAATCGTTATGCATTACTCTTGGACGGAAAATCGAAACGAAAAGCTATTGAAGCTAACCAAATTTGGTCTAAATTTTTCCGGCATAAAAGAAGATACGACTCAAGCATGTTCCCTGGAGAAGCAAGAGCCACCTATGTCTAGGCAATCGAATTCCTCTCACTATATGGTCACCCTACACCTCATCGACAACGACTCAATAGAGGTGTCCTGTATTGAAGACAGTCCTATTCTTACCTCAATTTTAAATTCATATTTTCGTTGCGTAAAAAAGAGCAAGAAGAACGAACTACTTCACCTTCAGCTGGATGGTGATCATGAAGGTCGTGATATCTACCTGAGAACCACCCAAATATCACATATTGAAATTAGTCCTCCATTAAGCGAGATTGCACTTATAAAAATTCTTTATTCAGAGGTTAGTGGGTTCACTAAGTTTTTTATAAGATCAGGAAATTTTGCAAGCAGGGCGAAAAGAAAATTGAGCAGAGTTATGCGTTCAACGCCATAGATCCGTGGTTTTAAACTGATCCCAGAACGCTTGAGCGACGCCAAGCGGAAAATGTTGTAATCTTATTTGGCTTCCAGGACTATTAGTAATCATCCCGTTCATTTGATTTACCGAAGTTTCAGGCCGAATAACCGACGTAAACCCGGGCAAGGCTTCGTGCGTTGATAACATTAACCCTATGGCCACGTCATCCGGTATGGCGTAGCGTAGCTTATGTTTGTTTTGCAAAATAAATTGCGCTTCATGCTTATTTAAAAAAAAACCGGCGCCACTAATAAACGTATTGCCTGGGTAATTCTCAAGATCCGTTAGTGACGTAATACTCTTATCCGGTCCAATTCGGTCATAGTTTATCAAATCATCCCGTAACGCATTAGCCCAGACAAAAGCTCCCGAGTAACAAATAGATTCCTTATTTTGTACGAAATTATCGAATCGAGATAACCTTATCACGCTACTTAGGTTAGTTCTGAAAAACACATCATAGTAATCCTGCAGATATTCAAGGGCGAATACTGTTTTTGATAATATTCCAGGTACTTGTGGAGAATGAAACTCCCTACTGCACAAGGAGTCTTGATTCGTTAAATCATCCCTAATAATATTGTCATGGATCTTACTAAAATCTCTGGTATCGAATTTATTTTCGAAAAGTAAAAAAACGTCAATATGACTAGCCTGAGACTTTGTATATTTTATTAACTCTGTCCAGTAGTTACGAATGTAATATTCATAGACCGGTTGATTCGTTGCTGCAATTACAAGAATGGCGATTTTTTTCATTATATTTAACAGACGTATCCTGACTTTCGGTAGGTTAACCTAGCGGTGCCAGACCAATCCAGTTTCTATGTAAATTTTTCAACGTTCTCTAGAAAAGAAAATCGAACTTTGTTCAGAAATTCGACGTATGTCAATTATTGTTCGTCCTATCCGCTTTGCCTATGAAGCGTCCTGACGAATCATCGCTATATTACAGTAAACGCTTTCTGAAGCTTGGAGACGTGGTTCAGCACGTTCATGCTAAACTCTATAGTACATTGTCCTTAGCGTAAAACATAAAATAATCCTATGGAAAAGAATAGCAACTTTGAATCTCCTCTTACCTTTTTGAACCTGCCACTTTCTACCGATTTTGAGAGGGCAGATGTCGCCATACTCGGGATCCCATATGATTGTGCGCGAGATATGATCCGTTTCGGGTCACGCCAGGGTCCAAATGCAATCAGACACGCTTCTATACTTACCGGGAAACTAATCAAAGACGCATCTCCTTCTCCACTAGATAGGCTGAATATTGTGGATGCTGGTAATGTTCGTCTTTCCCTTGAGGATATTAGTCAAGCGTTTACACAAATTGAATCGGCAATGAGCGAAATTATCTGCCGAGACTGCATTCCTGTCACAGTGGGTGGAGATGGCGCAGTTAGTCTTCCCCAGATGAGAGCACTGCATAAGAAGCATGGCCAGTTTGCCGTTGTACATATCGATGCCCATACCGACGCCTGGCCAGTTGCCGCCGATATTCCATTCACCAATGCAAATCAGTTTACCCATGCAGTAAACGAGACACTCATCAATATTGATCATTCTCTGCATATAGGAACACGGGGTCCGGTAAACGCCAATGCAGCAATTAAGCACGCACAGGATATGGGTTACGAAGTAATTTCCATTGAACAGTATTTTAAATGGGGCATTGAAAAAATCGTTGGACATATACAGCAGCGCATAAATAATCTACCGGTATTTATTTGCTACGACATGGATTTCTTTGACCCAGCGATGGTGCCAGGAGTTGCCACACCCACACCGGGGGGAGCAACTCCAGCAGAGGGTATAGCACTGATGCGAGGACTGAAGGGACTAAATATTATCGGCATTGATATCAACACCACAACGCCATTGCATGATCCGGCAGGGGCATCAGCCAATCTGGCAGCGACGTTACTTGCCGAAGGTCTTGGCATCCTTGGATAACCTTCCAGGCACTAGCCTCTATCTGGCCAGCGGGGAATAGTGCCGCTCATTGCTAGAGAGTTTTGGAGCTCCTGTTCAATCAGGAGCAGTGAGCGCCGTCATAGAATCGTAACCCAATACGATTTAGTGATTGTATGAACTTCCGACACACACTACTTGCGGTATTTATAAACCTAATTTGGGGGTCTATGTTTATAGCGGCAACTATCGGACTTAGAGAGTTCCCACCAATCTTTTTTACCGGTGTTCGCTTTGTACTATTATTTTTATGTCTAATCCATTTTATAAAAGTCCCTCTGCCAAAAATAAAACCGCTCATTACAATCGGACTATTGCTTGGATCAGGCATGTATCTAGCTTTATATTTATCGATCGCACTGGCTGAAAATACAGCTTCGATAGCATTATTCAACAAACTAGAAGTACCATTCGCCATGATTCTTGGCGTAGTCCTATTAAAGGAGAAAGTTGACTCCATTCAAATCACAGGAATCTTAATAGCAATGAGTGGTGCGGCTGTTATTAGCTTCCATCCCTCAGCTTTAAACGATCAGCCTGCCCTATTCTGGATGGCGATATGCTGCGCATTCGCCGCCGTGGGCATGATAAAAGTAAGATTACTAACAGACGTTCATGCACTTACCATTACAGCGTGGATTTCTCTCGTCGGCTCAGCGACTCTTTTACTTACTTCTTTTGTATTTGAAGATCATCAGGCAACTGTGTTGACTAATGCTAGCTGGGTTGGTTGGGCCGCATTAATTTACACGGCCGTCATGAGTTCGTTTGTTGCAAACTCGGGACTTTTCTATTTACTTCAACACTACCCTGTTAGTCAGGTTGCACCCTATTCCCTGCTTTCACCTGTTTTTGCTGTAGTCGGTGGAGTCTTGTTTCTACAAGACGAGCTAACACCAGGTTTAATCAATGGTGGAGTACTAATTTTGGCGGGTGTAGGATTGATACATCTTCGTGCTATGGCAATGTCACGAAACAACAAAGTGAGTAACTAAACTATTTCATAGTTTGCTTTTGCATACATACTTGATATGCAAGCATAATAAAATGAAACAGCCACACAACGAGAAAATTCCATTTAGACAAAGTTGTGAATGAGTTTGAATCACCAAAGATGGATCCCGCCCGTCGTGAGGAACTTGACGCTTTTATGCAACAACGAATAAAGGAGGGTGGTGTATATCCGTAACGATGTCAAAACGTAGGGGAATTGCCCGAGTTATTCCAATAATTCCTCGTTGAATCTATTATGGAATCCATTGATACCGCTCTGCCAATAAGCCTGCTATCTTTCTCGACGGTGTATCTTTGTGTTGTCCCTCACGAATAAGGGCTGACCAACGTAAATCTAGCCCGTCTGGACTAACCCTTAGAGCTACCACACGGTTGTTTTCCAAAGCTGGTTCAAGCGCCCATCGAGATAGAATACCAACACCAAATCCCGACGCAATTAATTCAATAATGGCATCTGTCATCTCAATGACCTTCACAAACTTTGGCACAACACCGTATTCGGCAAGATAGTCCCAAGGCAAGGTCTTTCCAAAAAAGACAGGTAGACGCCCCCACAAAATCGCCAACCATGACATTCACTGTCGACGTAAAGGGGCATGCATAGATGCCGCGACGATTCCCAACTAATTAGATATACGACGTGCTAGATTAATGGGTTATCTTATCCAAAAACCTAGTGCTAAATAATCACTTCCATGTATGACTCAAATGCAGGCAAATATGCCATAGTAACCGGTGCCGTTATCGCGCTAATCGCTGTCGTTCTTGGCGCCTTTACGGCGCATGCACTTAAAGATGTTCTCGACACTTACTCAAAAGCAATTTTTGAAACAGGTGTTCGATATCAAATGTATCACGCGTTCGGAATACTAATTATTGGAGTGCTATTCAACTTATCCCGATACTCTGAAGTCTGGCTAACCAGAGCGGCATGGGCATTTGGTATTGGCATCACACTGTTTAGTGGCTCGCTATATATTTTAGCGTTAAGCGACATAAGATGGTTTGGTGCGATTACCCCAATCGGTGGTGCTTCCTTGTTGTTAGGCTGGGTATTTTTGGCCGTTTCCACCTGTAGCCCACGAACTAATTAGAAAACTACGAATAAGTCACATGGATCTTAAAACTATAGAATCGTTAACGGTAGGACACTACGATACAAATGCCGCTGATTTTTTTGCAGGCACCATCGATCATGATGTGTCGCAAAACTATCAGGCCTTCCTATCTGCAATGGAATCCGATCGTTCTCTGAAAATACTGGATTTTGGTTGTGGGCCAGGGCGAGACTTAAAATATTTTTCAACGCTCGGCCATGTAGCTGTGGGTCTTGATGGCAGTGCCGAATTTTGTAAAATGGCTCGTGAATATTCAGGTTGTGATGTATTAAATCAGAACTTTTTAAACGTGGAGTTACCTGAAGATTCTTTCGATGGTATCTTCGCAAACGCATCCCTATTCCATATCCCAGCAAAACAACTTACCAATGTGCTACGGACATTGCATAAAGCGCTATGTAATGATGGTATCTTATTTATGTCGAATCCTAGGGGAGAGAGTGAGGGCTGGTCTGGACAACGCTACGGCAACTACATGGAATACGATGTAGTCACGCAACATTTAAAAGCATCGGGTTACGAACCACTTCATCACTACTACAGGCCCAGCGGCAAACCACTCAATCAACAGCCCTGGCTTGCGGTTGTAAGTCGTCGCTGTTAACACCTACGCTTCGAATAAAACATGGAACGCAAAAAGCTGTCTCGTCATCAAACCGCATAATATTTCGTTACTGTGTTTAGCTTATTACAACAATATGGAATTTGGTCGGCAACTGCCGACTAAATTCATACAATAGCATCACTCTACTATTTCGAAAAAATATTGTATCATCGCATTATCAAGATAAAGGCTTTCAAAGCGCTGCCTTGATAATAGACACGTAAAAATAGAGAGATGCCTCCCGGCATCACTATATTTACTTCTTCTAATATCATTTTCGCGTAAGGAGCCCTTATGTCAAATAAAAAAACCGTTGGAAAATCTACCCTTAGCATCTGGGGTGGCGAGCAGGAACACGAACTTTACGAACGTTCAACCCAAGTACCTGTGGTACATAGTGTTTCGTTCGGATACAAAGACATTAACACCTGGCAAAATGTCGCCCTTGAGAAAGAACCCGGGCATATATACTCTCGCAACACGAACCCTACTGTTCGTGCATTCGAGGATAAAGTAAAAGAACTAGAGTACGCAGAAGCGGCAACCAGTTTTGCAACCGGAATGGCTGCGATTAGTAATTGTTTAGCTACCTTTCTCAAGCCCGGTGACCGGGTTGTTTCTATTAAGGATAGCTATGGTGGAACAAACAAGATTTTCAATGATTTCCTGCCGCCTTTAAACATTGACGTTACATTATGTGAGACCTCAGATTTCGAGCAAATGGAGCTAGAGATAGGCAAAGGTTGCGCCATAGTTTATCTGGAAACACCAACCAACCCCACTATAAAAATACTTGATATTAAGCGCCTTTCGATAGCTGCCAAAAAGGTTAACGCCCTAGTGGTGGTTGATAACACCTTCGCTACACCGATCAACCAGAACCCCCTGCAGCTTGGCGCCGATATTGTGCTCCACTCAGCCTCCAAGTATTTGGGCGGACATGCTGATGCATTAGGCGGTGTTATATGCGGAAGCAAAGAATTAGTGAAACAGGTTTACCATTATCGAGAAATCAACGGTGCAACTCTATCGCCAATGGACGCATATAGTTTTATTCGTGGCATGAAGACCCTAAAACTTCGGGTAGAACGTCAAAATGATAATGCAATGGCCGTAGCCCGTTGGCTCGACAAGCACCCTCAAGTGGAACAGGTGAATTATCCAGGGTTGGAATCACACCTACACCACGATGTAGCCAAAGAGCAAATGAGTGGTTTTGGTGGAATGCTAAGCTTTTCCGTCAAAGGCGGCTTAGAAGCAATCAAAACATTTCTTCCTAAGCTTCAATATGCCCACATGGCTGCCAACCTAGGCTGCGTAGAAACGGTTGTAGGCCCACCCGTGACGACCAGTCACGTAGAGTGCAGCGCAGACGAACGAGCAGCAGCGGGGATTCCTGAAGGTCTGGTGCGATATTCTGCAGGCATCGAAGATATAGATGACCTAATAGCCGATCTAGAGCAGGCGCTCGCACACTTATAGGGTTAACCGGGAGACTAATTCTATGAGCCACCGGTACGTTCTTAAGGATAACTACTGGAAAATGCGAATTAGTCACCCATACTCAATGTTATGTTCGAGTGACGACCTGGCCGTGAGTTGCGGTCAGGCACCCATTGGTGAATATGGTAATGTGTTATTTTCAGGTGACTTAGGAAAGCAAACGAATCAAGTCATTTCCACCATGAAGCAAATTCTTTCGGATGGGAATCTCTCAAACGACGATCTGGAACGTATTGTTGTATTTGGCAGTGCACAATACAGTGTCGACACAAAAGATTGTTTAAATCGATTCAAGCAATCAGCACCTGATTCCTGCACTATATTCGAAGTGCCACTACCGCCCTTGTTTTATGATGATCTGCTTTTAGAAGTTGATTATTACGCTATACCTAAACGCTCTATAAACCCTAACATTTCAACCTTTTCAATATCACTCAATATAGATATCGATTCAGAGCATCTTCCCGGCTGTGTCCAGCAGGAGCTAACGAATCAATGTAAAGAAAATCTGAAACGCAAAAATCTAAACTGGTCCAATGTCGTTAAAATATCTTTCTTCGCTCCCTGTAAAAAATATACTTTCTGGGAATCTCTGGCAAGCTGGAGAACAAGGCTTGCTATAAGTCCACTACCCGCAGTCTCTGATGTTGTAAGCGAAGCAAGTAATCTCAATCAAATCACCATAGACGTAACCTGCGTGACTAATCCGGAGTGGGGAAATCCGAGGCCGATAGGTAAAGTACTAAAGGGCGGACACCCTGAAGCAATATGCACAGGGCCACTATTATTTACATCGGCACTATATTCTGAAGAAGATAGTGCCAGCCTGAGTGTGACCGATGAAGTAACATCAATTATGCAACGCTATCAATCGTTACTTGCTTCGGAAGGTATGAGTTTCAACAATGTAATCAAATCGACAGCTTTCTACGACGGATTTGGCAGTGCTGATGCACTACACGAAAACATGTCGGCGAGGAACCAGTACTATCAAATTCCAGGCCCCGGTTCTACGGGTCTTCCTGTATCCAATTTCCCGTACCCTGGAAAACGTACGTCTATTGAGCTTAAGATCGGAAGAG
>CAJQKF010000135.1 GCA_905478855.1 uncultured Gammaproteobacteria bacterium | reverse complement strand
CCATTTACGGTTCTGCTGTTATGTTCTGTGCCCGGTTCGTAAATAACGAAATCACCCGTTCCTAAAACCGTACCGTCGGACTCAACGATATCCCCTTCAAGAATCAGGTATTGCTCCCTCACAGAGTGCACATGACCGGTTGTTTGGGTGCCTGGTTCCATGCGAATTACATAGGCACCGTGCCCGGTTTTATGGTCATAAGTAAGGTCTAATTGTGTAATACCCTCCAAAATTGGACCGCCAAAGTCATAGGGATTATATGTGGCGTCTTTTATATTTATAATTTTGCGTTTGTTTCCAAATGAATTTGCGTGATCGCTCATTGATTGCTCGCTGAATAATTTATACTAGAGAATTTAGGCTGGTGAATTATTGATTGTTTTTGAAAATTTTTTTAAAAAGAAAAATACCACCTAATTGTAACAATGGCTAATTAGTATTTATACTTGGTTATGATCTAGTTATTTATGACCTTAGCGCTTTCAGCGTTAGTATATGGCGTTGATTAAATCAAGGGTGTTTTATATATGTATTCCATTTCACGTTAAATTATTGCTGAATTCGCGACTTTATTATTACCTAACTAACAGACTATGAATAAGAGTTTACTAACTAATTTATGTGCCGCAGTAATTTTTCTTGCGGGTTTTTTGTTTGACCAACCGATAATTCTATCTATCGGTTTATTTGCTTTGTCAGGTGCGTTAACGAATTGGTTGGCGATTTATATGTTGTTTGAAAAGGTACCTGGCCTATACGGCTCAGGTGTGATTCCGTCTCACTTTCAGGAGTTTCGCCGGGGTATTCACAACCTGATGATGTCGCAATTTTTTACTGATGAAAACATACAACGTTTCTTATCGAGGGATTCGGACTCTGGAGAAACGATAAATTTAGCTCCTGTAATTGAGAAAATTGATTTATCGCCGGCTTTCGATGCACTCGTGCAAACGGTTGAAGAGTCTTCGTTTGGAAGTATGCTTAGTATGGTTGGTGGTACCAAGGCGCTAGAGCCTTTAAAGCCGGTTTTCATTGAAAAAATGCGCTCTTCTCTAGTGAACCTAACCGAGTCGGATGATTTTCGAGCAACGCTGGCCGAAACTATAAAGTCGTCCATTGCTGACCACAGTATTCGTGATCACATTGAAGAAATTATCGAACAGAGGCTGAAAGAGTTATCGCCACAGTTAGTGAAGGAAATCGTTCAGGAAATGATACGAAAACATCTGGGTTGGTTAGTGGTTTGGGGTGGTGTGTTTGGTGGATTGATTGGTCTGTTAGCAGCGTTTATGTAGTCAAAAGCAAAGCTTGGAATTTGCTATCTATTCTTAGCTCTCAGGTCAGCAACCCTATGGCAGTGGGTATCCTAGGTCATTGATGTCTTGGAACATTCAAGTGCGAGAGCATTTAATAGAAAGCTAGTTATTATCCCGACAAATTTAATCTGACTATTGCACGAGTCCCGGGTATGAAGACTAATTTACCCGGGTCGTGACTGAAGAACAGGATGTTTCGTGCCATGACCTGTGGGGTAAGTTGGCAGAATTGTGTTAAAGGCTTGGTCGTCGATTGAACAAAACAGAGTATTGACAATTAACTATCAAGTACTCCGGCCAGAATTTTTACGCCGCCCGTCGCAAAGTTTTTTAAATCATCTACAGTTGCTCGTCCGGCTTCCGAGCCCAATGTGGCTTGTATTTGTTCGGGTGACTCAAAATACATCTCTGCCATGCGATAGTATTCCGGAGCGCCGGCATCAGGGCCAGGGCTGAACTTAGTTGTTTCTAGCTTATGTACACCCTCCATTTTGGCAGCCAATGGCAGGTGAGTTTCCGCATAGTATTTTTCGAAGTCTTCAGCGCTATCTGGTTGGTTGTATAAAACGGTTACTTTAAGCATGATCGATCTCGCGTAGGTCTGTTTAAGAGATGAAACATTTTGCACGGCGGTGTAATGATAATTTTATGTGCCGATTTAGATGTCTCGAATAAATAGCATGCTATAGCGCATAAATACGCGCTAAGTCACGATATTCTTTTCGATTGATATTGTCCGTATATGATTTTTTATCTTGGTATCGGGCAATGGGCCCATTTTGCCTTAAACAGCACCTTCCAAGCAATTGCGTATTGTAAATTGTTTCGTTACAGTACCCTCGGTAGAAAACACAACAAAACGCATAAAAATGCAAGATTTTGCAGAGTCGTTCTCATTGGCTTTTTCCTTAGTATGGTCTTTTGATGCCCATCTAATGGAAATTGTCTGGCTTTCGGTTAGGGTAAGTATTACTGCGGTTATAATCGCCCTTATTATTGGCTTCCCCCTAGGCGCCGCGCTAGGTATGACTCGATTCCCGGGGAGACAAGTAATTATTGTGTTAGTGAATGCTCTGATGGGTCTACCGCCGGTTGTGGTGGGTTTGCTGGTTTATATAATGCTATCCAATGCCGGTCCATTTGGCTGGCTAAGGCTTCTGTACTCACCTACAGCGATGATTATTGCGCAGACAGTTCTTATCACACCTATAGTTACTGCTTTAACCCGAGAAATTGTTGAGCAATTACATCAGGAATATGATGAGTTTTTTAAATCTCTTTGTATTTCTCCTGGACAAGTTTTAGCGACATTGTTGTGGGACGCTCGGTATAACTTAATTACAGTGGCTCTTGCGGGATTTGGGCGTGCAATTGCTGAAGTTGGGGCTGTCATTATCGTCGGTGGCAATATTAATCATCTTACCCGTGTAATGACTACTGCCATTGCACTTGAGACCTCAAAGGGAGATTTAGCACTCGCCTTGGCCTTGGGTATTATTTTAATGGGACTCGCGTTGGCGGTAAATGCGTTAGTGATGGGGTTTCGATCAACAGCTAGATCTACGGCTTTCGGGTAGCCTTCAATATGTTACCCCTTATTGTTGAGAATTTACGTTTTACAGGACAGCATGGCCCTATTATTAAGGGCGTAAACTTTAGCCTTAATGATGCGGGTGTCACCGTTGTTATGGGGCCCAATGGAGCTGGTAAAAGTGTTCTACTGCGGCTCTTACATGGTTTGCTCAAGGTTAATTCTGGGCAAATACTTTGGAACGGAACGGGATTAAACGAAGCGTTACGAAAACGACAAAGCTTGTTGTTTCAACGCCCAGTTTTGTTAAGACGATCAGTTTTGGCTAATTTACGGTTTGTCCTTAAACAACGTCATATTTCTGCTGATGACGAGACCTGTCTGAATTTGCTTTCTCGAGTTCAGTTGGATCACGTTGCTTATCGTTCTGCCAGACATCTATCTGGGGGAGAGCAACAACGATTAGCACTCGCTCGCAGTTTAGCACTGAAACCCGAAGTATTACTTATGGACGAACCGGCAGCCAGTTTGGATCCTGTTTCTACAAAAATGATCGAGACTATTGTTCGTGATCAGAGAGCCAATAATACAAAAGTCATTTTTGTGACCCATGATGTTTCACAAGCTCATCGAGTTGCTGATGATGTATTATTTTTACACCATGGAGAAGTGCTAGAACATACATCTGCTAGTACTTTTTTTGAGCAGCCTCAGTCAACTCAAGCACGCCAATATCTGTCAGGAGAAATTGTTGTTTAACTCATCAATGCCTAATTTGTCAAAATACTCGGTGTTAAGTATGTTGGCATTACTTTCGGTTTTAGTTCATCCAGTACGTGCGGCGGAAACGATTATTTTGCAATCAACAACATCGACTGCGAATTCTGGTTTATACGACCACTTACTGCCCATTTTTAAGTCTGCTACAGGAATATCGGTTAACGTGGTTGCGGTGGGAACGGGACAGGCAATTAAGAATGCGTCTAATGGCGACGGTGATGTGTTATTAGTGCATGCTAAAGCTGCAGAGGAAGAATTTGTAGCGGCTGGGTTCGGTGTTGAACGGTATGATGTAATGTATAACGATTTCGTTGTCGTTGGTCCACCGGAAGATCCAGCAAGAATTATCGGTTTAGATAATGTGATTGAAGCGTTTAGCCAAATCGCTAACTCTTTTAGTGTTTTTGTGTCCAGAGGAGATAATTCTGGCACCCATAAAAAAGAAATGGAGTTATGGAGTGCAGCTAAAGTGGATGTTGCGGCTGCAAGTGGAACATGGTATCGGGAGTCGGGGTCAGGAATGGGATCTACTTTAAACGTTGCGATAGGTATGGAAGCTTATGTTCTAACCGATCGGGCAACTTGGATCAGTTTCAAGAATAAAAGTAATTTTCGAGTAGTTTTGGAAGGGGACGCAAGGTTATACAACCAGTACGGGGTAATTCTAGTAAATCCTGAACGTCATGACCATGTTAATGCTACAGCGGGGAAGGCATTTATTGAGTGGTTACTTAGCAAGGGGGGCCAAGAGGCTATATCGGCGTATACCCTGAATAAGAAGCAACTGTTCTTTCCAAATGCACGCTAAGTTCGGGTAATTATTTAGACCTTCCTTTAATAGACTTCTTAGCCGCCTCTTGTAAAGCTGAACGGAAAGCTAAATTTCCCCAATATTCCATAATTTGTGGATCATCAAGTGCTTCTTCAGGTACTTGATAGTAGGATAGTTTAAATGGTTTCCCTTGTTTGTAATAGGTGAATGGCTCGAGACCTTGCGTGGTGAATTGATCACGGGATTGATCGTTGGCTTTTAAGTAGAGAACTCCGTCAGAAACTAGTCCAAACATGAGTCCTTCTATAAACAGTCCATGTCCACCAAACATACGTTTTGCCTGGGAGGGTCCTATGCATTGCAAAAGTTCGGTTAGATATGAAACAAACTCTAATTCTTGTTTTGAAATTGGCATTTTCCGGAGTCTATCGTTATTAATTACCGTCTTATTTTAATATAAGAGTCCTTAATTTTAATTTTTTCACCGTTAAAAGTGAAAATATCGCAGCCATCAACCTCGGTTACGATGCCATCCGCATTAGTGCCATAAAAGGTCCAGTAGGAGCACCCTCGGTCTCCGTCAACAAAATGATGAGCATTTTTAAAGTGAGCATCGTGCATGTCTGTCCATACTTCTATGAACCGCTTCTTTACGCTCTCAAATCCTTCAATACGAGTGCCGTAGTTACTCGTTCCTCCCCCTGTTAAAAAAACACAATCATCTGTCATCATAGCCATAATGGCGTCTATATTATGATCGTTCCATGCGTCAGCATATCGTATTAGGTCGGTAGCATTCATAATATTCTCCAAATGATATTTACTTGTATAGCACTGCCAATGATAACCAATTGAGAGTGAGAATTCTTGTTACGCAGCATGACAGGAATGCTTGAACTATGACCCTAGATTAGTATGGAAGAACTCCGACACTAGACGTTCAACTGGCGCGTGATCATCTGTTAGTAAAGGTAGTTTACTAGTCGGTGTCCCAACTTGAGTTACTGGCTGTTTAAAATCGAACCAGATTCGGTTTACGCCATCTGCTGATTGTAAGACTGGGTCTTGTAATCGATGCCCAGCTGATACGACATAGGTTAATCGAGCAATTTCAGAAGGAGGTTGTTCTAACCAAACTTGAACATGCCGAAACTCAGTTTGTAAGGTTTTAATTAGTGATTTTACTAATTTGGCATTGGGAAACTGATCGACGATGTTAATTAAGTATAACCCATTGTGTTTAAGACGACTTTTTACAAGTGCGGCATATTCTTTTGTGATTAAGTGCCACGGAACAGCAACATCATGAAATACGTCAGTTACTATGATGTCTTGAGAATGAAGTTCGAGCTTTGGTAAACGTGTACGTGCGTCACCGTGAAAAACATGAAGGTTTCGCGGGTCTACGTAAAGCTGTTTTGTAGCTGTCTCTGTAACCACTGGATCAATCTCTGCAACTTCAATTCGTGCCTCTGGGTAACGAGCCAGCATGGCGCGTGGTTGTGTGTAGGCGCCACCTCCGGCAAAGAATGCGGTGGGTTGATGGTTTTTTGTGTGCTCAAAGTGCCGCTGCATTAGCTCATCCATTGCGTGCACATAGGGTGTAATGAGCAGTTTGGGGTTGGCTTCATGATTTAGACTATGCACCATATGATCGAGTACTAGCGTGCGTGCCGGGCCATATTCGGTGGATTCATCGATAACACGAATACAGTAATATTGGCTTTCCTCATCACACGGTGAAGTTAAGCCGTTTAATTGTGAGGCTATTCCCAGAAATATTAGATATAGCGCTATATATCCACGAATATTACGTCGATGACTTAATAACAGAATAAGCCCGAGCACACCAAGTATTACACCCGTTGTAAACACAACCCAACGGGTTCCCAACCATGGAATAAGCCAGAAGCCGGCGGCAAATGTTCCAACTATGCTTCCCAAAGCGGCTAGTGCATGCATGCCGCCGACAATACGTCCTGGGAAATTGCTGCAGTCCAGGGCCATTGTGGTTAGTAATGGAGTGACGATTCCGAGCAGTAACGCAGGGATTGAGAAGAGTACCACTACATAAATCAAACTGGATTCTAGTAGAGTAAAATTTCCTGTTTGTAAAAACTCTGCGGTATGTATAAGAAGATAAGGTATGCCAAGGGTGAACAACGAACATGCGATTAGCGCGTATGCTGAATTACGATCTGCATGGCCGCGCTCGGCGCCATATCCACCGATCCAATTGCCTATCGATAGTCCAGCAAGAATGACGCCGATAATGGCTGTCCAAGTATACAGTGATGCACCAATGTAAGGCGCGAGTAAGCGGCTTGCCGCAATTTCTAGGATAAGTAAACAGGCTGAGCTAATGAATATGCAGCTAGCAATTCCAATAAGGTATGCCTGATTCGATTGTTTTTTATTCATCTAACTTTTAGACCACAGCCTTTTAATATGATCTCAACCAGGCTATTGGTTATCTCATCATAATCGCACTTATCCAGTTTTCGCTTACCCATGATTGCACTTACCTGTGTGTGATAATCTGCGTAGTGCTGAGTAGCTCCCCAAATGAGAAATATGAGGTGGTAGGGGTTGATAGGATCAATCTTTCCCAAGTTGGCCCATTGTTGGATGACACCCGCGCGTTCGGTGACCCAGGACCGTAGATCTGTTTTTAGATACTTCTTTAAGTGTGGAGCGCCACTTACAATCTCATTAGTAAATACTCGAGCTGCAGCAGCATTGCTTTGTGAGTACTCAAGCTTTGCGTGAATATATCCACGAAGTGCATTGGCGGGTTCATCTTCTACGGATATACGATCAAATGCCTTATTCCATAGGCTAACTATATTATTCAGAACGGCCGTATACAGCTCTGTTTTATTCTTAAAATAGTAATGAATATTGGCTTTGGGCAGTTTAGCTCGATCGGCAATACGCTGCATACGCGAGCCGCTAAATCCATATTGCTCAAACTCCTCTATCGCCGCTTTTAGTATGCGTCTTTCGTTCTGCACACGGGCTTGGCTTATTGTCTTCATTAGGTTTGAGTCAGCATGCGGGCACATGCTCTATGTCGAACCGTAAGTTCATCAATATCCATAGTGGTAAGCTGTTTGTCATAAACACTCCATTTCCCACCGACCATTACATGCTCTGCTTGCGATGCTCCACAAAGTAGTAGTGCAGCAAGCGGGTCTCCCGCACCACTGAAACGTGGTTCATCTAATTTGAATAATGCAAGGTCCGCCTCGAACCCGGGTCTAATTTCCCCAAGGGTGGGACGACCTATGCATTTGGCTGAACCTGATGTGGCCATTCGTAGCGCATCGATATGAGTCATTTTGGAGGCGCCATAACGCAGACGTTGTAAAAGCAGGGCTTGTCGAACTTCCTGAATCATGTTCGAACCGTCGTTTGACGCTGACCCATCTACACCCAGGCCAACTGGACAACCTGCGGATTCTAGCTCTAATGTTGGACACTGTCCGGAGCCGAGTATCATATTGGATGATGGGCAGTGAGTAATACCAACACCGGCTGCTCCTAGGCGAGTTACTTCGTTATCGTTAAAGTGAATGCCATGGGCAAGCCACACATCATTTGCAAGCCAGTCGACATGTTCTAGATAATCGAGAGGGCGGTAACCCGTAACCCTGAGACAAAAGGCTGTCTCGTCATGGGTTTCTGCAAGGTGGGTATGTAAACGAACCCTGTATCGTCGCGCGAGTTTTGCACTTTCTTTCATTAATGATTCACTAACGCTGAAAGGCGAGCAGGGTGCTAATGCAATATTAAGGAAGGCACTATCTCCTGCATCATGATAGGTTGTAATCACCCGCTCAGAATCTGCCAAAATAGTATCTTCATCTTGGACTGTGTTACGCGGTGGCAGACCTCCTTGATCTTCACCAAGGCTCATTGAGCCTCGAGTGAGTACTGAGCGAATGCCGGTGTTGGCGAGTGCCGCAACCTGCACGTCCAAAGCATCAGTAACACTCGATGGAAAAATATAGTGATGATCCGAACTAGTGGTGCAACCGGAAAGTAGTAATTCGGCGGCTGCCATTTGAGTAGCGGCAGTAATCATATCGGCATCCAGTCCTGCCCAAACCGGATAGAGGCTTTTTAACCAGGGGAATAATTCTTTATTTAGGGCGACAGGTAATGCTCTTGTAAGTGTCTGGTAATAGTGATGATGGGTATTGATTAGCCCTGGAGTTACTACACAATCGCTGGCATCAATAATCTGATCAATATCGTCCGGTAAGTCGTCGCTAAAGTCTAGTATCTTTTCGATCCGACCGCGCTCAATAAGAATGCCGCTACATTCTTGTTCAGGATCTGGCAGCAGAACTGCAAGCGGTGACTGAATTAATATTTTCATAACGTATAAGTGAAAAACGCTCGCTCGGAATAAACCGGCGAGCGCTTAGCGCATAGGACTTGCATGGATTATTTCGGTAATTCCCCTTGGACACCTTCAACATACCAATTCATGCCTAGCAACTCACCTATAGCGACGGTTTCGCCCTGTTTAGTGACTTGTTCGCCTTTTTGGTTATTTATCGGGCCCTGAAATGGATGCAAGCTGCCGTCAATGATACCTGCAACAACTGCATCGGCTGCAGTTTTTGCATCAGCGGAAACAGCACTGCCATAAGGTGCCATCTTAACCATGCCGCCTTTCAGACCAACCCAAGAGTCAGTTGACTTCCAGCTTCCGTCAATCGCGGCTTTAGTCTGTTTAATATAATATGGCCCCCAGTTATTTACGATCGCTGTAAGGTGTGCATTTGGAGCAAAGGCTGACATGTCTGTTGCCTGGCCAAAAGCATGAACGCCACGGGCTTCTGCAACCTGCAGTGGAGCAGGAGAATCGGTATGTTGGGTTATTATGTCAGCACCCTGATCGATTAGTGCTTTTGTTGCATCTCCTTCTTTACCGGGATCAAACCAGCTATTTACCCATACTACTTTAACTTGGGCCTCAGGGTTAACTTTACGCATTGCCAGGGTGAAGGCATTGATTCCGCGAATTACCTCAGGAATTGGGAATGATGCGATATAGCCGGCAACACCCGTTTTTGACATATGTCCGGCAATAGTTCCAATTACCGCGCGGCCTTCATAAAAACGTCCAGAAAACGTACTAATATTGTCAGCACGTTTGTAGCCTGTGGCGTGCTCAAATTTTACATTTGGGAATTGCTTCGCAACTTTCAATGTAGGGTTCATATAACCGAACGAAGTGGTGAAGATAACGTCATGCCCACTGCCGGCCAGTTTTCGAATAACCCGTTCTGCGTCTGCGCCTTCTGGTACGCTTTCTACAAACGTGGTTTCAACATCGGAACCCATTTCTTTTACGAGTTCTAGGCGGCCTTGATCATGCTGGTAGGACCAACCATGGTCTCCAACTGGGCCTACATATACGAAGCCAACTTTTGTGGCTGCCTGGGCATTTACGGCGCCGATCAGCAATGCTGCAGCGGACATTGAAGCCGTAAGGGTTTTTAGAAGAGTGGTTTTGCGCATCAATTAATCCTCATCAAAATCGTTAGGTTGTGTAATTTAAGTCCATGAGAATAACGCGTATTCTTCGTCCATGGCACGCGTCATCTAGTAAAGAAGCGGAGTGTATCATGCTGCAGGATGAAAGGGCTTGCCTATGCACGCCGGAGCATTGAGCTTAATTTTGTTCCTGTCTCGGGAAATAAGCACAAGAACAACAATCGTAATTATATAGGGGAGCATCGACATAAACTGTGAGGCGATGTTGATTCCAACTGCTTGAGCATGTAACTGCAAAATAGTAATGCCGCCAAACAAGTAGGCCCCTAAAAACAAACGCCATGGGCGCCAGGTAGCGAATACTACGAGTGCTAGGGCTATCCATCCTCGCCCAGCTGTCATATTTTCTACCCACATAGGCGAATAAACCAGTGATAAGTAGGCGCCAGCAAGACCGGCCATGGCACCACCAAATAGTGTTGCGCAGTAGCGAATACGGATAACCGGATAGCCGATTGCATGAGCGGCATCGTGGGAATCACCAACGGCGCGAAGAATGAGTCCTGCTCTAGTCCGATACAGGAACCAAGCGACGAGAAAGGGCAGTGCTAGGGATAAATAAACCAGAAAATCTTGTCCGAACAATAACTTACCGACTATCGGTAGTTCGGTTAAGTACGGTATTGATAGTGTCGGCAAACCTTCATAGGCGATACCTACCATATTTTGTCCGAGCAATGCTGATAACCCGACACCAAAGATAGTAAGGGCCAGACCGGTGGCGACCTGACTCGCCTGCAAGGTTAAAACCAGAAAAGCGAATAGCAGTGCGGTCAACGTGCCGGCCAACATGGCTGCGATACAGGCAACGATCGCGCTTTCGAAGAAAAATACCGATGCAAATCCAGTCACCGCTCCGGTGAGCATCATGCCTTCGACACCAAGGTTAAGAACCCCCGACTTTTCAGTAATCAATTCTCCCATTGCAGCGAATACCAATGGTGTCGCGGCAGTAATAATCGTGAGTAACGCAAGTACAATAAAATCCAGTGTCATGATATTGCGCTCCGTTTGCCAAATCGTATTCGATAGTGAATGAGGACATCGCAGGCGAGTAATAAAAACAATAACATGCCTTGAAATACACCGGTTACTGCGAGTGGAAGATTCAAATTAATTTGTGCATTTTCTCCGCCAAGATAGGATAGAGCCATTAACAAGCCGGCAAATAGAACACCAACTGGGTGAAGTCTGCCGACAAAGGCAACAATGATCGCGGTAAAGCCATATCCGGGGGATATTTGCGGCAATAATTGACCAATAGGGCCCGAGACCTCGATGACCCCAGCTAACCCTGCTGCTCCTCCGCCTAACATAAGGCTCAGCCAGATCATTGCTTTTTGACTAAATCCTGCATAATTTCCCGCGGCCGGAGCGTTACCCATGACGCGCAGTTGGAACCCAATGAGGCTTCTGGAAATTAGAATCCAGCCTGCGACTACGACTAGAAGGGCTAGGGCAAAACCGAGATGAAGACGAGAACCATCAAAAATAATGGGTAAGATGGCAGAATCGTGAAAAATACGTGATTCGGGAAAATTGTATCCGTCCGGATCTCTGAAAGGGCCATGAACCAAATAGCTGAGGAGTAATGTGGCTACGTAGGTCAGCATTAAGCTCGTCAAAATTTCGCTGGAATTAAAACGTGTTCTAAGTAACGCAGGGATTGCGGCCCAGGCCATGCCACCAATAATACCGGCAACGAGCATTAATGGTAGGAGCCAGAAGCCTTCTACTTCATAAAAATATAATGCGACGGCACTACCAAATATCGCTCCCAGTGTCAGCTGGCCCTCTGCGCCTATATTCCATACGTTACAGCGAAAGCCGATTGATAGAGCAACACCTATTAGTATTAACGGTGTGGCCTTCACGCCAAGTTCGGTTAGCCCATATACCGTAGTAACCGGTTCGACGAAAAATGTATACAGAGCAGCCGATGGGGAGACACCCATGGCGCTAAACAAGGCAATGCCTGCTAATAAGGTTAGAACAAGCGCCAAAATGGGCGACAAGTAAGTCATTGCGCGTGATGATTCCGAGCGTCGTTCAAGACGAATCATAACACTGATGCCTGGTTGGTAGCCCCGCCCATGAGCAACCCAATTTGTTCGACTGTAGCTTGTTCTGTTGGAATAGATTCGGAAACAACCCCTGCACAAATTGCACAAATGCGATTTGATATTTGCATCAGTTCATCAAGGTCCTGGGAAATCACTAATACGGCTGAACCATTTTCTGCAAGAGCAATAAGTGCTTCCTGTATGGCAGCAGCGGCTCCTGCATCTACGCCCCAGGTGGGCTGTGAGACGACCAGAACACCCGGATTTTGTAAAATCTCTCGGCCGACGATAAATTTTTGTAGATTTCCACCAGACAGGCTTGCCGCCGAGGCTTGGCGATCAGTGCACTTTACACGATACTCTCTGATTATCCGGTCTGAAAATTCATCACGAGCGGCGGTTTGAATCATACCATTATTGGTTAAATTCATTTGTGCGTAGGCTGTAAGGTAGGTGTTTTCTGCCAGTGACATATCGGGCACTGCACCGTGCCCAAGTCGTTCCTCTGGAACACAACCGAAGCCAAGACGCCGACGGGCGTCCGGAGCCAATGTGGCGCAAGGGTTACCATCCATAGTAATGCTGTTTGAGCTATCACAGCTGCGTTCGCCAGATAGTGCATCGAGTAGTTCATTTTGCCCGTTGCCCGCCACGCCAGCGATTCCTAGAATTTCACCCGCATTTACATGCAGTGCTACATTTTTAAGATCAACACCAAAATCGTCGATGGCTTCTAGGGAAAGGTCTTTTACTTCCAATCTGGCTTTATCCACATGAGTCACTTTTGGTGGTCGAGCTGGACTTTGCAGTTCCTTACCCATCATCATTGCGGCCAGACTACGCGCGGTTTCTTTCCTGGGGTCTGCATCTGAGACCCGTTTACCTAATCGTAAGATAGTTGCGGTCTGACATAAAACTCGTATTTCATCGAGTTTATGGCTTATATAGAGGATGGATACTCCTTCTGTAGATAGTCTTCTGAGTGTTGCAAAAAGTTTTTCAACTTCCTGAGGTGTCAATACGGAGGTGGGCTCATCCATAACCAACAACCGAGGAGATTGAAGTAGACATCGGATAATCTCGATTCTTTGGCGCTCTCCGACTGACAATGTATATACATGTCGTTTGGGGTCGAGTGGTAATCCGTAGTTTGTTGAGATCTCAAGAATACGTTTCTCCAACTCGGTAAGATCTACTGAGTTTTCCATGCCCAGAGCAATATTTTCGACAACTGTCAGTGCGTCAAACAAAGAGAAATGTTGGAAAACCATTGCGATGCCCAGTTGACGGGCAATTGAAGGGTTATCAATGGAAACCTGTTCTCCATTCCATTCAATGGTTCCCTTATCTGCTTTCAGAATACCGTAAATTATTTTTACTAGGGTGCTTTTGCCAGCACCGTTCTCACCAAGTAATGCGTGAATTTCCCCTGGTTGAATGATCAGATCTATATCATCATTAGCAACACAGCCGGGGAACGCCTTGGTTATGCCGGTCAGATTTAATAAAGGCACTTGTTGTGTCACAGTCAGCCTCTTGTTCTCCTCGAACGATTCTGGTTGATCACTTGGTTATGCAGTCATATTTTACGCGCTATTATGGCATAGTTTTCTGGTTTTTTTAGTATCTGACCATATGGTCAATAAAATACTACAATGGCTTGACCGTTTGGTCAAATATTTATATTCTGTGACGATCCATCTATACTACATTGAACTTTAGGGAGTAGCGCATTTGATTGAATTCCTGTTAAACAACGAATACGTCGCTTTGGATGATTTTCCAGCTGATCAAACTGTGCTCGATTATCTGCGTATCCATCGAAATCGTTGCGGTACTAAGGAAGGTTGCGCTTCAGGGGATTGTGGTGCGTGTACAGTAGTTATCGCAGAAGTTGTTGACGATGAATTGCGTTATCGGTCGCTAAACAGTTGTATAACATTTATCGGCAGTCTGCATGGGAAGCAGCTAATAACAGTAGAGGATTTAGCCCAAGGCGACGAGTTACATGCTGTTCAGCAGGCATTGGTGAAAAGTCATGCATCGCAGTGCGGGTTTTGCACGCCTGGCTTTGTAATGTCTTTATTTGCGTTATATAAGACTCAGAGTTCGGTTGATCGTTACGCTGTAGAAACTGCGCTGGCAGGAAACTTATGTCGTTGCACCGGTTATCGTCCTATTGTCGAGGCGGGTCTTATGGCGTGCAACCAGATTGGTGCGGATCAATTCGATCGATGTGAAAGCATTATAATAAGTAAACTCAGAGCCATTCCGACCCACGCCCGTGCAGCATCTTTTGTTATTCCAGATTCTATTGAGCAGCTTGCGAATACAATGATCGAGGATCCGGAATACCGAATTTTCTGTGGATCTACAGATCTTGCGCTTGAAGTAACCCAGAATTTATACACTCTTCCCAAGCTAGTATCAGTTGGTAGTGTTAAAGAAATGAATCGGGTTGAACAGGATAACAGCGAGTTTCGAATAGGGGCGGCGGTTCGTTACGAAGATTGTGCCGGAATTCTAGTAAGCCAATGGCCTGATTTAGCTGAGGTGTTTCTACGATTAGGTTCATTGCCAATCAGGAATCAGGGAAGTATTGGTGGTAATGTCGCGAATGCTTCGCCAATCGGTGATATGCCACCGGTTTTGATGGCTCTTAACGCTGCATTGGAATTGAGGTTAGGTAATGAACAACGAATTGTGCCAATGGATGAGTTTTTTATCGGTTACAAACAGACGGTTTTAAGACCGGGTGAGTTTATATCGACTATTAATATCCCGAAGAGTAGCGGGTCTCGTTTGTTTGTATACAAAAACTCTAAACGTTTTGATGATGATATTTCTACGTGTCTTGGCGCCTTTCTGATTGATTTTTCTGGTGAAAAAATAACCCGGGCAAGAATTGCCTTTGGTGGAATGGCTGCGATAACTAAACGCGCACTGGTGCTGGAAAATACCCTAGTAAATTCCAGTTTTAATAGCGAAACCTTACGCAGGGCGCGTGAGACAGTGCCGTTGGATTTTCAACCTATTGATGATGTTCGGGCGAGTGCAGATTATCGAATTGCCGTCGCAAAGGGTTTTATCTCTCGTTTGTTTCTTGAACTGGTTAGGCCTAACGATATTCATCGTATTACACGTTTTGAGCACCAGTCAATGGAGATGACTTAATGTCGATGAAAGACACAATGGCCGACGGCGGTACAGTTGGAAAAACGTGTAAACATGAGAGTGCCGAAGCTCATGTGAGTGGGCGAGCCCGTTATATTGATGATATTCCTGAGCATGCAAATACACTGCATTTAGCTGTTGGCCAGTCAACGGTTTCGAATGGAGTGATTGCACAGATGGATCTGGATGCTGTTCGGTGTTCGCCCGGTGTGGTTTGTGTGCTAACCGCTAAGGATGTGCCGGGGCAGTTAGACATAGGTCCGGTTTTTCCTGGGGATCTATTACTTACAGATGAAATCGTTGAATATATTGGTCAACCAATATTTATTGTAGCCGCCCGTTCCCATTATCAAGCTAGAGTGGCGGCCC
>CAJQKF010000134.1 GCA_905478855.1 uncultured Gammaproteobacteria bacterium | reverse complement strand
TATGATACATTCCGCAAATTTGTAAATTACCGAGTTAGAAAAATGACCCATTGGATACGTTTTACCCATTCTGAAACCTTAAAATTTGGCGCACTAAACGGCAGCGAAATCACCTGCTACAGTGGCGATCTACTTGGCACAAACGCTCCTACAGGAGAGACCCTCAGTCTTAATGATGTTACTGTGGAAGCGCCATTTACACCTACGTCCATTTTAGCCTTGTGGAACAACTTTCATGAACGTGCTGAAAAAGAAGGACAAACAATTCCTCAAACACCGCTTTACTTCATGAAACCCGTTAGCAGTGTGATCGGTCCGCAGGAAACTATCTATCGTCCAAAGGGGCATACGGGACGTGTTATTTTTGAGGCGGAGCTCGGTATAGTTATTGGCAAAAAATGCCAGAATATTGCTGTAGAAGATGTCAAAGACCACATATTTGGCTATACGTGTGTAAATGACGTAACCGCGGTCGAACTCTTGTTTGAAGACAAAGCTTTTCCGCAGTGGACTCGTTGCAAGGGATTCGATACGTTTACCCCGCTCGGACCTGTTATTCAAACTGAGTTAGATTTGGAAAACTTGCGTATACAGGCAATTCAGGGTGATGATGTACGTCAGGATTACCCGGTCAGTGATATGATTTTCTCTCCGTACGAAATTATTTCCCTGCTATCGAGTTACCAGACACTTGTACCCGGTGATCTGATTGCCTGTGGCACATCGGTCGGGGCACGCACCATGAAACCCGGTTCAAGTATAGAAATCAAAATTGACGGTATCGGCTCGCTAATTAATTCCTTCGATGACCATTCCTGAGCATCGAGCCTTAACTCGATAAAAAACCAATGGTATGCATTGAAGTACGAAATTTTCACATAGGCAAAACTAATGGCAATTGAAATCCGAAAAGTTATCCGCTATCAAGAAACGGCATTAATTGAAGGCGGCAAAGCCGCAGAAAAACAATTAACTTTATTCGCCGCAGCCGCAGTGATTACAAACCCATGGGCAGGTCGAGGATTCGTGGAAGATCTTGGCCCGGAGATTCGTGAAGCCGGGCCAATATTAGGGCAACTATTAACCGACGCAGTGCTTGATATGACGGGTGGTGGCGATGCGGTTGAAGCCTACGGAAAGGCTGCAATTGTCGGGCTCGATGGTGAAGTAGAGCATGCCTCCGCGCTAATCCATACCCTGCACTTTGGTAATATTTATCGCACCGCTGTTAGCGCACAAAGCTATCTATCGTTTACCAATACACGCGGCCCCGCGAACGCGCCAATTATGATTCCATTGATGGACAAACACGACGCGGGACGTCGATCACACTACCTAACGATATCTTTTGCCATCAATGATGCACCGGCAGCCAATGAAGTAGTGGTAGCACTTGGCGCATCTATCGGTGGTCGACCTCATCATCGTATTGGCGATCGTTACAAGGATCTTGAAGAGTTAGGACACGATTCGAACAAACCGGCCGGGTAAATCTTGTGAGTAACGACTCAACAACATCAGCGGGAACCCGCTATCGCGTTAGCGGTACCGGGTTGCCATTAGTCATGATCCACGGCGTGGGCATGAGTAAAGACATTTGGAAACCTCAGCAAGAGTTTTTTAATCCATATTTCAAAGTGATTCAATACGACACCTATGGTCATGGGGGTAGTCCGTTGCCACCGGATAATGCACCTCTGAATTGTTATCTGGATCAACTTGTCGAACTGCTGGATCATTTGCATATTGAGCGCGCTCACCTTATGGGCCACTCCATGGGAGCATTAATCACTAATAATTTCGCCCTGCAATACCCGGAGCGTGTCGCTCGTATAGTGCCAATTTGTGGGGTTTACGATCGAACGCCCAAGCATCGGGAACGTTCACTTCAAACGGCTCGAACGTTGAAACAACAGGGCGCTGCGGCAACACTGGATGGCACATTGAAGCGATGGTTTACCGACGCTGATTATGATGACCCACAACGTTGCGAGGCTATTGATTTCATTCGTTCATTTTTGGCATCGACTGATTCGATAGGTTACCCCCGTGCGTATGAGTATTTCGCTCAACATTCGGATGAAACCGCCGGGAAAATGCATAACCTCGCAGCCGAAGCCCTATTTATTACTGCTGAATTTGACCCCAATTCCACACCACTAATGACTGAGACTATGGCGAAAAATAGCCAACACGGCCGAGCATTGGTGATTGCGAACGAACGCCATATGCTGCCGACTATTGCTGCAGAGAAAATAAATTCTGATATTCTAGAATTCCTGCAAAACGGTCATCCGCAGAAAACTTGAGGCAAAACGATGAGTAAGATCGACCCCCGCGAACTGCGTCGCAGCCTGGGTACATTCGCCACCGGTGTAACCATAATCACCACTATCGATGTAACAGGAGAACCACGAGGCTTTACCGCAAATTCATTTACATCCGTATCCCTCGACCCACCGTTGGTGCTGGTGTGTATTGCGAAAGAAGCCGGTAGTCTTGATGCATTTGAAACTGCACAGAGTTACGCGGTCAATATTCTTTCTGAAAAACAACGCGATCTTTCCACACTGTTTGCAAGTCGTGGTGAGAATCGCTATGCCGACGTAAATTGGACTAAGAAGAGCACAGGAAGCCCAATTTTAAACGGCACGGCTGCCTGGTTGGATTGCACTATGGAGCAAACCATAGATGCCGGGGATCATATTATTTTAATGGGAAAAGTTGTCGCACATGAACACAACGCTGAGCCCATTCTTGGCTACTGTCGAGGCGCCTATGTATCCTTGGGGCTGGCTCAGCAGGCCATGGAAATCGCAGAGCAGGATTCACGTGTTCGTGTTGGTGGCATTATAGAAATTGATGGTCAACTACTCTTCAAGCGGGTTGGCAATCAACTCCAACTACCGGGCGCATCCCGAGTAGGCACTGTTGATGAACCCCGCTCACTCATAGGCGAGTTACACTTAAACGGGATCAATTTCAAACCGGGCTCACTTTATTCAGTCTACGACGACGGTAGCACTCATGTCATTTACTATCGGGGTGAAGGCATCATACAAAGCGCCCCAACGGGTGACTACTGCCTGCAATCGATACAGAAGATTGACGTTACGTCTTTTAGCGATAAAGCCGTAGCGTCAATGCTCGGGCGCTACATCGAAGAATCGCATGCCGATGTTTTTGGCATTTATGTTGGTAACCATAAGAACGGTGCAGTACATGCCAGCAAATAATCACTTAACGTTACATATATAACGAAGACAAACCTGAACTCAGCCTTATATTTATTGAGTTCTGTATCTTTATATCTGTGCCGATTACTTTATCGCTACTATGTAATTAACCCATGCAGGATCGTTGGTGCCGTAACGGGTTTTTCGATAAATACCGTTACCGCTTTCGCCGTCCGCATCGGTTCCTTCCCAATAAATGTCTACTCGGGAAAACCCGGATTCCAACAACATTTCTCTAAGTTCAGGTAGTGACCAGAATCGCCACTCATACGTGAAGGCTTTATTCAATTCTGTTCCATCAGGAAACCTGAAATGAATATGAAATTTGACATCATGGGTAACCGGTGAGAACCAGCTTTGATCCCAGATATAACTAAAACCTTCTTCCTCGAACTCCGTCTCTTCTTCTTGCTCAATGGCACTTTCGGCACCACCATGTGCGTCAAGAACAAAGATACCGTCTTTTGCCAGATCGTCTAACACACCCGAAAAGTAGTAGATCATTTCTTCCCGGGTTTTAAAAATCCAATACGAGAAGTTTTGTGCACAACGCACATCAGGCTTTTTATCACTGGGTTCACGAACATCTTTAAGATGCAGGGTCGCTCGCTCAGCCGCCTTACCAATATCTTTAAAATGACGCGCTTTTCCCCACTCAACAGGTTCTGGGTCTATATCAAAGGCTTCGGCCGTATATTTCGGTGCTACTTTTACCCAACCCGCGGTCATTAATCCGGTACCACTAAAATCTTCTCGAAAATGTAATGCGGGCCGGCCGTTTTCTTTTTTATACACTCTTCGTAAAAAATGTAAATCCGCATCAGGAGACTGCACAGAACGTTGATAAAGCTCATACTTATCCGCATTTGCAGCCGTAAGTACCGTCAACTCAACAGCTGCCTTCTTGGTGCGCTTTTTAGACGTATTCTTTTTATCTTTCTTCGCCATGCAATTAGCCTGTAAGTAATTTAGTGTTTCTTTATTCCGGCTTAAATCCAGCAACATCATCCAATTCACCGCCGAAGAGAAACTTCTCCATTTGACCCGCCAGGTATGCTCGATGGGCTTTATCCATCGGATTCAGACGATTCTCATTAATCAGCATAGTTTGGTGTGTCATCCATTTTGCCCACGCTTCTTTAGAAATATTCTCCATTACCTTTTTACCCAATTCCCCAGGCCAAGGGGAACGGTCGAGACCTTCGGCTTCTTTATCTAAGTATGCACAGTGCACCATTCTAGTCATTGAGTTTGTTCCTCATGTACGAGTTCTAGGGATTCTAACAATTTGCTGATCGGTGCCGGAAGACCGATCTCGCGTAGTTGTCGATAGGTATAAAAGTGTAACTCATCTGTCTCTGCAATCCGACCCATACTCACGTTTTCAACAGAAACCAGCAATGGATTTATTTGTAAATCATAATGACTAAACTTATGCACAAAGGGCTGTAATTGCCGACCGGTTGACGACACGACAAAACCCAGCGTGTTGCACCAATGTTCCAGTTCCTTGCGATCCTCAAATTCTGGCACACACCAAAGCCCACCCCAAATGCCATGAGAAGGACGTTTCACCAATGCAATACGTTGGGTTTCATCTTGGGCAAGAATGAAGAATCGTGACCGAAACGGTCGTCGCTTCTTCGGTTTCGGCATTGGGTATAGGTTGGTAGTAGCTTCCCGATTTGCACGACACATTGTTTGCACCGGACATACCGGACATAGCGGACGACTGCGCACACAAACCATGGCACCTAGATCCATAATTGCCTGGGTATAATCACCGGCCTGTTGTTGCGGTGTCAGTTGTTCCGCTCTTTGCCATAATAACTTCATGTTCTGACTTGAACCTGTATAACCCTCAATGCTAAATACGCGAGCCAAAACCCTTTTTACATTGCCATCCAAAATCGCATGCCGTTGATCAAATGCCAGAGACAAAATCGCACCGGCAGTCGATGGACCTATGCCAGGCAACGCTGCAACATCTTCGATACACGTAGGGAAAACACCGCCATGCTGGTCAACAATTACACAGGCGGCTTTATGGAGATTTCGGCCACGCGCGTAATAGCCAAGCCCTGCCCACAGACCCAGCACATCATCCTGGGGAGCAGACGCCACCGCCTGAACAGTAGGAAAGCGTTGCATGAAACGCGCATAATACGGAATAACGGTAGCAACCTGGGTTTGCTGAAGCATTATCTCCGAAACCCAGATACGATAGGGGTCTGAGTCCATCTTCCATGGTAATGTTTTACGACCGTGCTGGCCATACCACTGTAACAAACGGGTCGAAAAATGTTCAGAAATAGAATCGATCACAATATTTTATTTGTAATGAGGCTGATCAAACATCCAAAAATGAATAATACAAAGACGTCAAATCGAATGACTATCGAATGACTAATGAATAGGTATAATGCAGTCTATGATTTGCACCAAGTATAGTCGATACATCGTTAGGGTTTTAGCACTATTCTTCCTAGCTAGCGGAGTTGTAACACCCGTGATGGGTAATGAGTGTACCAGTGGCAATAGTTTACACGTTGCCCATGGTATCGCCATGTATGGACAACCCAAGTATTCAGCAGATTTTACCCACTTCGACTATGCAAATCCCAACGCCCCTAAAGGCGGCACGATTACATTTGGTACCCGCGGATCCTTCGATACCTTTAACGCACACAATGCAAAGGGCAATATCGCGGTTACCCGTGTTACTGAATCACTGTACTTTACCGAGTCATTACTGACCAATAGTTATGACGAGCCATTTAGTCGCTATGGATTAATTGCCGAGAGTCTGGAGTGGCCAGACGATCGCTCATCGGTCACCTTTACCCTGCGAAGCGAAGCTCGATGGCACGATGGAAAGCCGATCACACCGGAAGATGTTGTCTGGTCATTTGAAATACTAACCAGTAAAGGAGCACCGCAATACCGTTTCGCTTACGCTGGGGTCGAAAAAGTTGAGAAAGTTGATTCCGATAAAGTTCGCTTTGTGTTTTCAGACGCAACAAACCGAGAATTGCCTTTACTCGTTGGTGATATGCCTATACTTCCCAAGCATTATTGGGAAACACGGGATTTCGAGAAAACCACTCTCGAACCGCCCCTTGGTAGCGGTCCCTACCGCATCAGTCGTTTTGAAGCCGGACGCTATATTGAACAGCAACGAGTTAACAATTATTGGGGGCAGCACCTGCCAGTAAATGCAGGGCACTACAATTTTGATATTCTTCGCACCGAATTCTTTCGCGACGATACGGCGATGAGACTCGCTCTAAAATCGGGAGATTTGGATTTACGTATGGAAAATCAGGCTAAGGCCTGGGCTCTTAACTACGATACTCCAGCAATAGAAAAGCAATGGCTGAATAAAGAAACCATCAAACATGGTCTACCAACCGGTATGCAGGCATTCGTAATGAATCAACGAAGAGCTGTATTTGAAAACCCAAAAGTTCGTGAGGCTTTAGCCTACGCTTTTGATTTTGACTGGACAAATCGCAACCTGTTCTTTAGCCAATATACGCGTACTCGAAGCTACTTCTCAAATTCAGATTTAGCCGCAACCGGTTTACCTAAAGGACGCGAACTCGAAATTCTGGAAAATTATAGGGATCGCCTACCGAAACGGGTTTTTACTGAGGCCTATCATCCGCCAAAAACCGATGGCTCGGGTTGGCCTCGGGAAAATCTACGGGCGGCGTTTAGGCTTTTTGATGAAGCCGGGTGGAATGTGGTCGACAATAAAATGACCAATCGAGAAACCGGTAAAGCACTTGAGTTTGAAATTCTGCTGGTGTCACCCGATTTTGAACGTATCGTATTGCCGATGACTCGAAATTTGAATCGATTGGGAATAACAGTGCGCACACGCGTCGTCGATTCCAGTCAGTATGTCAATCGACTTCGCAGCTTCGACTACGATATGTTTGTTTTTGTATGGGGGCAGACAGAGTCTCCCGGCAACGAACAACAATTGTTCTGGAGCACTGAAGCCGCCGACGAAACCAGCAGTCGAAACTTTGCGGGAATTAAAGATCCTGTAGTTGACGAGCTCATTGAAAAAGTAATCAAAGCCTGCGACCGCGAACAATTAGTAGCGTCAACTAAAGCTCTGGATCGTGTTTTACAATGGGGCTTTCATGTTATTCCCAACTGGCATTTACAAGCTGATCGTGTACTCCATTGGAACAAATTCTCCCGCCCAACAGTACCCGTAAAAGAAGGGCTGCTTACACAACTATGGTGGTACGACAGCGATAAAGCCGACGCACTGAAAATTGCGATGTCTGAAAATACTGGAAAAACATCAAGCGATACTGATAGCCGGCAAACGCCCGGCTGGGGCACTACCATCGTAGCAATACTACTATCACTTTTAGCGCTGTGGTGGATTCTACGCCGACTACTAGTCAGGAGAACAAACTCATGAGCGCCTATATACTGCGACGAATTTTGCTGATGATACCCACCCTATTTGTGATTATGGTTATCAACTTCACTATTGTGCACATCGCACCGGGCGGACCGGTCGAGCAAATAATTGCCGAATTAACCGGTACTGACGCCGATATAACCGGCAGAGTGAATCGTGGTTCCAGTGGCGAAACCATAGGCAACAGCACCGCAAGTGCCGTATCTCAAAGTCAGTATCGTGGTGCCCAAGGTTTGGATCCCGAGTTCATTGCAGAACTTGAAGCACGTTTTGGTTTTGATAAGCCGCTGCCCGAACGCTTTTTCGAAATGATGTCAAATTACGCCGTATTTGATTTTGGCACCAGTTTCTTTAAGGACCAGACGGTTATCGATTTAGTGTTAGAAAAAATGCCTGTATCCGTAACTCTCGGCGTATGGACAACACTCATCGTTTATCTCGTTTCCATTCCACTAGGGATCGCCAAGGCAACTCGTGACGGCAGTCACTTTGACAGTGTTACCAGTATAATTATTGTTGTAAGTTCGGCAATACCTGGTTTTCTTTTTGCGGTGTTCTTACTGGTAATATTTGCAGGAGGAAGTTACCTCGACTGGTTTCCATTGCGTGGTCTGGTTTCGGAGAACTTCGATCAATTATCCGGGTTCGATAAAATAAAAGATTATTTATGGCACATTACACTGCCGATAATTGCGATGGCAGTAAGCGGTTTTGCAACGCTAACCATGCTTACTAAAAATTCGTTCCTCGACCAAATTAGCCAGCAATATGTTCTAACCGCTCGCGCCAAGGGTCTTGATGAACGCCAAGTTATGTATGGACATGTATTTCGAAATGCCATGTTAATTGTGGTTGCCGGCTTTCCCGCAACCTTCATCGGCATGTTATTTACCGGCTCCTTGTTAATAGAAATTATCTTTTCTCTGGATGGTCTGGGTTTACTAGGTTTCGAGGCAGCCTTTAATCGCGACTATCCGGTGGTTTTTGGAACATTATATTTTTTCTCTTTACTGGGGCTAGTCCTCTCGCTGTTAGGCGATGTTTTATACACGGTAATTGATCCACGAATCGACTTCGAGGCACGGGATTCATGATTAACTTGTTATCTCGCAAATTTTCGATCACGCCTTTAATGCAAAGGCATATTGCGCAGTTTAAAACTAACCGCCGCGGAGTATGGTCATTACGTATATTTATCGTGTTATTTACCGTCACATTATTTGCCGAAATAGTCGCCAACGATCGTCCGATAGTAGTGATATTTGACGGGGGTGTTTATTCTCCAATTTTTAAAACCTATGCTGAAACCGAATTCGGTGGCGAGTTCCCTACTGAAGCCGACTACCGCGACCCCTATGTTGCCACGCTAATAAACAACAATGGTTGGATGATGTGGCCCCCCATTCCATTTAATCACCAGACTGTCGCGTGGGATTTACCGGTGCCTGCGCCATTACCACCAGACGGCAATCATCTGTTAGGCACCGATGATCAAGCCCGCGATGTACTCGCCCGATTGATCTACGGTTTTCGAATCTCAGTATTGTTTGGTATTACACTCACAGTGTTTAGTGCAATTATTGGAGTCAGTGCGGGTGCCGTGCAGGGCTATTTTGGTGGTTGGCCAGATCTAATCATGCAGCGGCTTATTGAGGTATGGGCAGGATTACCTATACTGTTCATTCTTATCATTCTTGCCAGTGTCGTTGAACCTAACTTCTGGTGGTTATTGGGAGTGATGCTGTTGTTCTCCTGGATGGGCTTTGTTGGTGTAGTTCGCGCCGAATTTTTACGTGCGCGAAATTTAGAGTATGTTCGCGCCGCAAAAGCCCTTGGAGTATCCAATTCCAAGATCATGTTCCGTCATGTACTGCCTAACGCTATGGTCGCAACCCTAACGTTTCTGCCGTTCACACTGGCGGCCTCGGTAACAGCACTTACCTCACTTGATTTTCTGGGTATAGGTTTACCACCGGGTTCCGCGTCGCTTGGAGAATTACTTGCACAAGGCAAATCCAACCTACAGGCACCATGGCTCGGCTTAACTGGATTCTTTGTAATCGGCACAATGCTTAGTTTGTTAATATTTATTGGTGAAGCCGTTCGAGACGCATTTGATCCAAGGAAAAACCGGCCATAGCAATGGACAGCATTTTAACAATAGACAACTTGAGTACCGAATTCGCAACAGAGCAGGGTTCTGCCTATGCTGTGAGAAACGTCGATATTTCACTAAGCTCCGGCGAGACCATAGCCTTGGTAGGGGAATCTGGCTCCGGTAAATCAGTAATTGCCCTATCCATTCTTCAGTTACTTCCGTACCCCCGAGCCAATCATCCAACGGGCAGCATTCGTTTTCATAACGACGAATTGATAAATGCAAGCCCGGAAGTATTAAAGCGCGTGCGAGGAGATCAGATCGGCATCATCTTTCAAGAGCCGATGACATCCCTTAATCCACTGCATATGGTTGAAAAACAGATCAGTGAAACACTAACCCTGCACAAAGGTCTTAACCTGCCACAGGCGCGCGCACGGTGTCTTGAACTTTTACAGCAAGTACGTATTCGTGACCCCGAAAGCAAACTGAAAAGCTATCCCCATCAACTATCGGGTGGGCAACGCCAACGTGTCATGATTGCCATGGCACTTGCCAACGAGCCTGAAATACTCATTGCCGATGAACCAACAACGGCGCTCGATGTAACCACACAAGCACAAATACTTACTCTACTCGACGATCTTAAACGCGAACGTAAAATGTCGCTTATTCTCATCACTCATGATTTAAGCATTGTCGAGAAAGTGGCTGATCGTGTTTATGTAATGCATGAAGGCAGGCTGGTCGAACACAATACAGCAGAACAAGTATTTTCAAATCCCGAGCAACCGTATACAAAATCATTGCTCGGTGCCACCCTGCCGGTTCGAAGCCACGATCATGACAACCAAAAACCGATTATTCTTGAAGCCAAAAGCTGTGGCGTCTGGTTTCCGATTAAGCGGGGTTTGCTAAAACGTGTACAAGGCTATGTAAAAGCCGCCAACGACATAAGCTTTACACTCCAGCAAGGACAAACCATTGGTGTAGTGGGTGAAAGTGGTTCAGGAAAAACCAGTCTGGCTCTAGCGCTTCTCGGCTTGCAAAAAGCTCGAGGTGAAATTCGTTTTAAAGACCAACTTCTTGGCAGCCTTTCAAACTCGGAAATGAAAAGTATTCGACGCCAACTACAGGTGGTCTTTCAGGATCCCTATGGTGCATTAAGCCCGCGGTTTTCAATACAACAAATAATTGAAGAAGGTCTAATTGCTCATAATCTTGGCAACCAACGCGAACGCGAAGCTATGGTGATCGATATACTTGAAAAAGTTGGGTTAGAACCGAATAGTCGCAACCGTTACCCTCATGAGTTCTCCGGCGGACAACGTCAACGAATCGCTATCGCCCGCGCCATGATTTTAAAACCTGAACTGGTTATTCTAGACGAGCCCACTTCTGCACTGGACCGTTCAGTGCAGGTTACCATTATCGATCTACTCCTAAAACTTCAGCAAGATAACAACCTCGCTTACATTTTTATTAGTCACGACCTTCGTGTTGTCCGCGCTCTTAGTGACTACCTGATTGTGCTGAGAAATGGCAATGTTGTGGAACAAGGTGAGGCAAACATCCTTTTCGAATCACCAGGAGAACCCTACACACGCGCGCTAATGTCTGCAGCATTTGAGTTGCATTTGGAAGATGAATCACTTGTAGAGCAATAATTTGTATACTGTCATCAAACCTAACGACTATCACCTATGCAGACACCATGAATACCACCCGACTTTTGCAACGCCTGATCGAATACCCAACCGTGAGTAGAGACAGTAATCTGGATCTAATCCACTTTGTTGCTAACTATCTTGAAGATCACGGTTGTCAGCCTTTGCTAGTGCACAATGACGACAAAACAAAAGCAAACCTGTATGCAACTATTGGTCCACTAGATATCCCCGGTGTCATGTTGTCAGGCCATAGCGATGTTGTACCAACCGACGGGCAAGCGTGGAGTCGTGACCCTTTTAAAGCCGATATTATAGATGGAAGAATGTATGGGCGTGGCACGACCGACATGAAGGGTTTCATCGCGTCCACCCTCGCACTTGTACCTCTAGCGGCGGAAAGAAAATTACATAAGCCATTAAATTTTGCCTTTTCTTACGATGAAGAAATTGGCTGTGTTGGTGTGCGTGGCCTCATAGATCACCTGCAAGACCTCGAGATTAAGCCTGAACTCTGTATAGTCGGTGAACCCACCGGAATGCTACCGTGCATCGCCCATAAAGGGAAAACCGCTGCACACTGTCATTGCACCGGCAGCGCGGCACATTCGGCACTAACGGATCGGGGTTTAAATGCGATCTATCTCGCTACTGATATGATCAACGAGATTCGGGCTCTGCAAAATGAAATTATTTTGCACCGACAACATGATAAAGACTTTGAAGTTCCGTATACCACACTCCACGTTGGCACCATCGAAGGGGGAACTGTGCTTAATATTGTCCCTGATCATTGCACATTCAAATTTGAAATTCGCAATCTAAGTAGCGATGAACCAGACGAGCTTATCGAGCAACTTAACCATACCGCTCAAGGAATAGCCGGAAAATATAAAGACCAATTCGCAGACACCGGCATAGCTATTGAGGTCTACAACCAGTATCCGGCTCTGGACATCGCCGCTAATACAAACGCAGTTCGGTATGTAAAATCCCTGTCACAGCAAACACAACACGGCAAGATAGCCTTTGGTACTGAAGGCGGTTTATTTCAGAAGCGATTGGATATTCCCAGTGTGGTTTGTGGTCCGGGTTCTATGGACCAAGGTCATAAACCGGATGAATTTATCGATCAACAGCAACTTGCTCAGTGCGATGATATGTTGATACGGCTACTTGACGACGTCAGCCAGTAAACACATTACAGACAGCATGTCGCACGAAAAAGGAACCTAACAAATTTTCATTTTTACCCAACGTACGGACCACTGATTCGACAATGACCTACGCCACAATACAATTCGAAGTTGAAAATGGTGTTGCTATACTCAGACTGGATCGACCAGAGCGACTGAATAGCTTTACGCTAGCAATGCATACCGAAGTTCGCGAAGCATTGAAACGGGTTAAGACCGATGAAAACATACGCTGCTTGTTACTTACCGGAAACGGACGTGGCTTTTGCGCAGGGCAGGATCTAGCTGACCGAAGAACGAGCACAGATAATTCCCCAGCGGATTTATCTCACTCGTTGGATACACAATATAATCCTCTCGTTCGCTCGCTCACCGAATTATCAAAACCCATTATCTGCGCGGTTAACGGAGTTGCAGCGGGGGCCGGAGCGAATCTCGCCCTTGTATGCGATATTGTATTTGCTGCTCGCTCGGCCAGTTTTATCCAGAGTTTTTGCAAATTGGGACTTATCCCCGACAGTGGCGGAACTTGGAGTCTGCCGCGTCTGGTAGGCCGAGCTCGCGCCATGGGCATAGCCATGCTGGGCGATCGAATTACGGCAGAGCAGGCAGAACACTGGGGATTAATCTGGAAATGTGTCGACGACGATCTGCTGATGACAGAAACACTAAAGCTGGCAGAACATCTTGCCACTCAGCCAACTCAAGGCCTTGGTGCAATTAAACATGCTATCAACACAGGCATGAGCTCTGATCTCGACACCCAACTAAACTATGAAGCAACCACTCAGGGAGTACTTGGTAAAAGCCAGGACTATCGCGAAGGTGTTGCTGCATTCATGGAGAAACGCACGCCAGTATTTTCCGGAAAATAATTATGACAGTTACCGAAAGTAAACAAACAGCCAATGACCTAGCCCGAAAATGTGCTGAGGAAATGCTAAAAAATGACCCGTGCTCCACAGCATTGGGCATGCAATTGACTGATATCGGCGAAGGATACGCACAGATGCAAATGTGCATACGTAAGGATATGCTCAATGGGCACGGTATTACTCACGGCGGGCTAATATTTACGCTCACCGATAGTTGTTTTGCATGTGCCTGCAATTCACGCAACCAATCCACCGTTGCGCAAAGCTGTGTGATCGATTTTATTCGCCCCAGCTATCGTGACGACGTGCTTACAGCCAATGCTAAGGAAACCAGTCTGGCTGGCAAAAACGGCATTTATGATATCGTTGTGACCAACCAAAACGGAGAAACTATTGCCCACTTTCGCGGTAAGTCTCGGGCTATACGCGGCACAATAATCAATAACTAAACCTACTCTAGAATTCTGCTGGAGCCATATCATGTCCCCTAAAAAAAACAGCTCTCTCGACCCCATTGAAACAGCCAGTATTGACGAACTACGTGCATTGCAACTGGAACGAATGCGCTGGAGCTTGACCCATGCCTATACAAACGTAGACCATTATCGTCAGTCATTTGACGAGGCCGGTGTTCATCCAACCGATCTGCACACGCTGGAAGACCTCGCCCGTTTCCCGTTTACGGTAAAAACTGACCTACGTGAATATTATCCGTTTGGCATGCTTGCCGTTCCGAGAGAACAACTGGTACGTATCCACGCGTCGAGCGGCACAACGGGCAAACCAATCGTGGTCGGCTATACACAACACGATATAGACATATGGTCGGAAGTTATGGCGCGCTCTATA
The DNA here is from genome assembly GCA_905478855.1 of uncultured Gammaproteobacteria bacterium. GTDB lineage: Bacteria > Pseudomonadota > Gammaproteobacteria > Arenicellales > CAJQKF01 > CAJQKF01. The sequence goes on along the minus strand of CAJQKF010000134.1, from coordinate 924 downwards.
CGCGCTGCAGGGGGCAACCCAGGCGATCTATGTCACATATCCTATGGCTACGGCTTGTTCACCGGCGGTCTCGGCGCTCACTATGGCGCAGAACGCTTGGGCTGCACCGTCATTCCAATGTCGGGTGGTCAAACCGAAAAACAGGTACAACTGATCGCGGATTTCAAGCCCAGAATCATCATGGTGACCCCGTCTTATTGTTTAAATATTGCTGATGAAATGGATCGTCAGGGCATCGACAGTGCCAACTGTTCACTCGAAATTGGTATATTTGGCGCTGAACCATGGACTAACGAGATGCGTGCAACCATAGAGCAACGGCTAGGCATCGATGCCGTGGATATATATGGTTTATCTGAAGTAATTGGACCGGGCGTTGCACAAGAATGTGTTGAAACGAAAGACGGCCCCACTATCTGGGAAGATCATTTCTATCCTGAGGTAGTTGACCCCGAAACCGGTGAAGTACTGCCCGATGGTGAAGACGGTGAACTGGTCTTCACATCACTCACTAAACAGGCATTTCCGATCGTTCGTTACCGTACCCGAGACCTCACTCGCCTGTTACCAGGTACTGCACGCAACATGCGAAGATTCAATAAAATTACCGGTCGTAGCGACGACATGATGATTATAAGAGGGGTAAACGTATACCCCACTCAGATCGAAGAACTCATTCTGCAAACCAAAGGATTGGCACCTCACTATCAAATTGAAAGAGTGAAAGATGGAAACATGGAAGGCATTGTTGTTCATGCCGAGTTAGCCGAAGGTGCTGAAAATAGCGTTGCACAACAACTCGGTGAGCAATTAACTCACAGCATTAAATCCTATATAGGGATTAGCAGTCGGGTAAAGGTTTCGAATCAGGGAGTAATCCCACGATCCCAGGGTAAGGCCCAACGTATTATCGATAGTCGTTAA
>CAJQKF010000133.1 GCA_905478855.1 uncultured Gammaproteobacteria bacterium | reverse complement strand
GATTTCTTAGCGACAGTCTTCTTAGCGACAGTCTTCTTAGCGGCAGATTTCTTAGCGACAGTCTTCTTAGCGACAGTCTTCTTAGCGGCAGATTTCTTAGCGACAGTCTTCTTAGCGACAGTCTTCTTAGCGACAGTCTTCTTAGCGACAGTCTTCTTAGCGGCAGTCTTCTTAGTGGCAGATTTCTTAGTGACAGTTCTCTTACCGATAGTTTTCTTAGTGGTCACATCGTTAACTACGATATTGTCATTGACCGCTGGTTCGGATTTGCTCTTACTTACGATATTTTTTTTATGCGTTTTATTATCAGAGAGAGATTTTCTAGATACCGTTTGTTCCTTATTAGCAGAGACTGTTTGGCTCTTTTCCAATGAGGAAATTCGTTTTTTCGCCTCAATCAATTCTCTACGTAGTATGCGTAATGCTTCATCTGAGGAGCCTTGCGAGTCCGTTTTATACGCATTTAGTAGTCGTTTTTTTGTGGATTCTACGCGGCAAGTGCTATTGATTAACTTACCAAAGGCCACCATAACTTCGTCTGATCTTAATGCCAGAAGATACTGTTTCTCTAAGGTTTCAAGCCAATTTCTATACTGATGTATTAGAGTTTGTTCTGAATCAATGGAGATATCTTCAATAGCGTTTTCGGTCGCTAGAACAATTATGTCGATAAATCCGATTAAAGATTTTTGATATTCCACACACGACTGTAATAAATCAAAGAGTAGGCTTTGATCGTAATCACTTGACTCGTGCATGTTGTCGCCTAACAATTGGGATAGCCAGTGGTGCAAATCCATTGGACTATCACCATTATCTGGTTTATCCAGGCTGGGATAAAGCAATTCATCCAGCTCTTTAATCAATTGTGGAAGTACATTTTGCAGGAAAAGAACCAGCAATACGGGTTTCTGTGAGGAAGTCGTCGTATCGGAACTATCTTCTGTTTTAGTCGTGTAGAAGTTGGATACCAGTTCACCTTGTTTAATGAACATAGCAAGACCTTCAACAACTCGAGGATCAAACTTTTCCTTCTCGGTATCCCACCACTCACTAATTAACCGGGCATATGGATGATTTGCCTGATCTTCTATATGTTCGATAATGTGCCGGATGTCGTGTTGACCATCAGCCAATGACTCGATGAGACTTTCAATTTCTTTTTTCAGGTTCAATATTTAAAAATGACCAAAATAGGTTTAGGATTATTGGCAAGCCGTCGCGCAGCTTGTTTGTCGCATGAACTTCGATACTGAAAGATCAGATTCGTATTCCATGATACGAGTTCTATCGGAAATTTAAACTTTCTTATTTTGGTTGAACTTTCCCTGTGCACAATGATTAACGCGATGTTAATGGTATAGTGCCCGAATATTGCCAAGACTATTGTAACTGTTTTAATGGCTTAACAGTAATCTTCAACTATGGATCAATTAAAAATAATTTGATTCTTAACGAAAAAAGGTGAACGATTGTCAGATCATCGTATTATAAAAAAGTATCCGAATAGGCGACTATATGATACCGAACAGAGTAAGTATATTACAGTTGCTGATTTACGCACACTCATTACCGAAGGTATCGATATTGAAGTTCAGGACGCCAGCAGCGGAGATGATATTACGCGGGCTGTTCTGTTGCAGATCATCAATGATCAGGAAAATAAGGATGAACCTATGTTCACAACCGAAATGCTGACACGAATGATCCGTTTCTACGGAGGGAAAAGTCAACACATGTTCACCGACTACCTAGGTAAGTCGTTAGAAGTATTTCTTGAGCAGCATCAGACGTATCAAAATTCGCTAGCTGAAATGTTCGATCAATCACCGATGCACTCCCTCTCGGAAATAACACGACGTAATATGGAAATTTGGACGGATATGCAAAAAAAAATGCTGGAAGGAACGAGTGTGATGTCACGCAAAACGAAAAAGGATGACTAATCACTATGCAAAGCATAAACCAAATAGATGAAATACAAGCCCGGTCAAGGCGGTTTGTCGAAGATCGTCATTGGCAGCTGTATCAATCACCAAAAAACTTGAGTATGGCGTTAATAGTTGAAGCGGCAGAGCTTGTAGAGCATTTCCAATGGGAAACTGAAGAATCGAGTCGATTTCCTAATGAGCAAAAACAACAAGAAATTGCCGATGAACTTTCTGATATTCTTATTTATTCGCTGCGGCTTGCAGATGAACTTAAGATTAAACTTGGAACTCATGCATTAGATAAAATCACACGTAATTGTGAAAAATATCCGATACCGAGCTAAGTACAAATCGAAATAAATCGAAATAAATCAATGATGCGATGATCGCTTTGATTGGTGAATTACTACTCAATACCTTAATACGGTTACTAAGATGAGTATTCTAATCGATCAGAATGCGTCGCAATTAGCCGATAGTCTGAACGCAGGGTTTCGTGCATTGGTGTTTCTGCATGGTGAGGCTTATGCAGTGCGACAGGAAGCCATAGCCTATATCGAAAAAAGCGCCGCATTCAATTGCATCTCTATTGGTGAAAGGAACCTAGTATCACATGTGGAATCGACCTGCAGCCCTAAAGCTGTGCTTGGCAGAGAATTCCATCTTGTCATATATGATGCATTTCAGGGGCTTGATCCCGATCTCCTAGGAGCGGTATCCGGATGCGTTGCTAGGGGAGGGGTATTGCTTATTTGTTGTCCGAACATAGCCGATTGGTCGAAGTATCCGGATCCATATCTTTTGAAATTTGCGATGTATGGTGTTGAGCAAGAAACACGGACTAGCGGATTCTTAAGGCGATTAACTCGGCTCATTGACTACTCGTCTCAGTTTTGTGTTACTGCAAAGGAGGGCTGTCACTCTCATATCCCTTATCCGGTAATGCACTTACAGCCGGTTACTCCGAATACCGATCAGGATTTTGTTGTACGTTTGATCGAGGGAGTTGTGACTGGGCAAAGAAAAAAACCTCTCGTATTGCTCGCTAACCGCGGTCGAGGCAAATCTACTTCCCTAGGAATAGCAGCGGGTAATTTTTTATCAATGCGGACAATTCGCATAGTAGTTTGTGCGGTGACACATAGATCCACGTTACCTGTATTTAAACAGGTGGCCGCCAAACTGGAAGTTCCTTTTTATCCTTCAACCGACCATATTGATGCGGCAGGTGGATATATTAAATTTATGGAGTTTGATAAATTAATTCTTGAAGAGACCGACAGTTTAGATTTGCTACTCATTGATGAAGCCGCTGGGTTTAGTCTGAATCAACTTGAACGGTTAGCAAAACGTTTTTCGCGTATTGTTTTTTCAACAACCGTTCACGGCTATGAGGGCAGTGGACGGGGTTTTTTGTTTAAGTTTGATAAAAGTCTGCGGGATCTTTCCCGTGGTGTTCGACACGCCACATTGGAAGCGCCGGTGC